>CANMZY010000440.1:0-3022 GCA_947502425.1 Verrucomicrobiales bacterium | reverse complement strand
TCGATGCGGCCGATCAGGCCAAGCTCTTCGGCGATGGGCACGAACTTGGCCGGCATGACAAGCCCCTGTTCGGGGTGGTTCCAGCGGGCCAGAACCTCGACGCCGCAGACCTGACTGGAGACCGCGTCGACCACCGGCTGGAACCAGGGGACGATTTCGCGCTGGTCGACCGCGCGGCGAAGGTCAGCCTCAAGCGTGCGGCGCAGTTCACCCTCCATGCGCAGGGCCTCGTCGAACACCTTGAACTGGCCCCGCCCGCCTGATTTGGCCCGGTATAGCGCCAGGTCCGCATAGCGCCGCAGGTTGGAGGCGTCTTTCGCATCGTTGGGATAAAGCGCCACGCCGATCGAGGCGCCCGGCAGCACAGAGCGGCCCATCAGCTCCACCGGCCGCAACAACGCATTGAGAATGCGGCGGGCGAGCGGAGCGGCCTCAGCGCCGTCGGGATTCATCTCGTAGGCGAAACGCACCGCGACGGGTTCCTTCACGTCGGGCGAGGAGACCACCACCGTGTTCTTATCGACCACGGCCTCGGCCCAGAACCATTTCTTGTCGGCGCCGGCAATGGCGAAGCGTTTCAGTTTCCCTTCCTTGTCTTCCACGGTCGGAGTGCGCCCGGCTTTTTTGCCGACCATCAGTCCGGAGCCGGTGCTGTCGAACTCGAGACGCGCCTTGCCGCCTTCCACTTTCAGCGTCTTGAACAACGGCCCCGAGAAGACCACGGTTTTTTGTCCGTAGTCCTTGGCCAGCGCCCACTGGGCGAGGCGTGAGCCGACGTCATACTTGTTTCCGGGATGAATGTCGCCGGCCTGCGCGAGCGGGACGGTGTCGGTGATCACGGCCATGCCGGTGTTGGGAACGGTCAGGGTCTTGGTCTGGGCTTCGCGGAGCTTGGCCCAGCCATTGCCGCCGGCAGGATCTTGCGTGGGATTCTGAAAGCTGGCGAGTTGCACGAAGTAGAACGGGAAATCACCCTGGCTCCAATTCTTGCGCCAGCCGCCGATGAGGGCGCGCTTCTTTTCGTAATAGCTCTCGCCCTCGTTGCCGTTGGATTCCCCCTGGTACCAGAGCGCGCCCTTGATGGGCAGGGACACGAACGGATGGATCATCGCGTTATACATGCCGCTCCAACCGCTCTTGATGGCCGGCAAAACGGGCATCGCGGGCGGGGGTGTGACGGGCGCGCCGCTGTCGAGATTCTTTCGGGTCTGGGCGATCCAGGCTTCCATGGCGGTGAGTGCGGGGGGCAACTGCGCCTGATAAGCCTTCATCGCCTCCTGCCGGCCGGCCCCGAGTGAAGCCACCAGATCAAGACCCTCGGCCGCGACCCACGGTTCGATCCGGGTGCCGCCCCAGTTCGAATCGACGATGCCGATGGGGACGCCCGTTTTCTGGTGAATCTCGCGGGCAAAGTAATAACCCACCGCCGTGAATCTTCCGGCCGTCGCCGGCGAACAAACTTGCCACGGGCCAGCCGCGGGTGCATCGGCCTGCGGTTCGCCAGACTGAACCTTGTTGATCCGGATGCAGCGAATTTTCGCGAAGTCCGCGGCCTTGATGTCCTCGGGTGCACCTAGGGATTGGCTTAGCGCCCACTCCATGTTGGATTGTCCGCCGCAAATCCAGATGTCGCCGATGATCACGTTTTTCAACGCGAGGCTGTTCTTGCCCTTGACGGTCAGCTCCAAGTTTTCGCCTTCCTTCAGGGCGGGCAGTTCGGTTTTCCACTTGCCGGCCGCATCGGCCTTGGTGGTGGCGGATTTTCCGGACAGCGTGACGCTCACTTCTTCACCGGCGTCCGCCCAGCCCCAGACGCGCACCGGCAGGTCGCGCTGAAACATCATGTTGTCGGTGAAAATTTTTGGCAGTCGCACCTCCGCCACGGCGGGGAGGGCGGCGGCGAGGATGCCGGCCAGCAGGAGCAGGCCGACCTTGGAACGATGGGGAATGGATTTGGATGTTGTCATTCTGTTTTGGGTTGAGGTTTCAGGGTCTGGATAACTTTCTTTTCAGGGTAATCTTGGCCGTGGTAGCTGTCGATCACGGACTGGTGCCACTTTTCAATCCCGGCCTTCATGCGGTTGAGCACTTCCGGATGGGTGGCGGCGAGGTCGGTTTTTTCGGACCGGTCGGCCACGATGTCGTACAGCTCCCAGTGGTCGGCTTTGGTTTTCACGAGCTTGTATTGGTTGTCGCTCCACGCGGACGGGCCGGAGTTGGGCGTGAAGTTTTGCTGGTTGCCCGCGAACTGCCAGAAGCCGATCGGCTGCGGGCGCGACTTCATCTGGCCGTCGAGCAATGGCACGAGACTGATGCCATCAAGCGGCACCGGGCGCTCCACTTTGATCCGCAGCAACTCCACGAGGGTGGGGAAAATGTCCACGACGCCGGCGGGCACGTCCGTCACAACGGGCTTGATGCGCGCGGGCCACTCGATGATCCCGGGGACGCGGATGCCGCCTTCCCACATGTCGCCCTTGCGTCCGCGCAGGTCCACGTTCGTGCCGTGGGCGTCGGGTTTTTCGGGATCGAGCCAGCCGCCGTTGTCGCTGGAGAACCAGACCATCGTGTTCTCCGCGAGGCCGAGTTGGCGCAGCCTGGCGCGCAGCGTCCCCATGCTGCGGTCCACCCCGAGGATCTCGCCGTAATACCCCGAACCGCCCGCCGCCTTCAGATCCTCCAGCAGCGGCCGGTGCGGTACATGCGGGCTGCCGAACCAGACGACCGCGAAGAACGGCTTCTTCTTCTCCACCGCCGCGCCGATGAATTTCAGCGCCTCGCCCACGATGACCTCCGAGCCGTCGCCGGCCGCCTTTTCGGGAACGCCGTTGCGGCCGAAGACCCAGTTGGTCTCGTAATAATTGCTGACGGAGAAAGATTCCTCGAAGCCGACGTGGCGCGGCGAGAGCGGATCGGCATCGGGGATCACCTTGCCGGGGCCGGCCACGCCGTTGAGATGCCATTTCCCGAAATGCCCGGTCGCATAGCCGGCCTGCTTGATCAACTGCGCGATGGTGACTTC
>CANMZY010000439.1:0-3036 GCA_947502425.1 Verrucomicrobiales bacterium | reverse complement strand
CTGCAGGCGGACCCGGCTGGCGAAATTTTTCGGCGTGTCGGTCCCCTTGTATTTTTCATGGGTGAATTTTAGCAGCTCGACGTAATACGGCTTGTAGTAGCGGGTCAAACGCAGTGCGATCTGGAAGGTTTTTCCGCCCACGGTCACAGGCTGGGTTTCATCAAGCAGGTCGGAAACCAGCCAGGTGCCGAGCGACTCCGGTCCGTTCATGATCTCAAGGACGGCGGAGGGGACGTTGCGCTCGTCCATTTTCGCGGTGAGCGGCATCGCGCTCAAGGTCAGCCTCTGGCCGACCCCCTGCGTGGCCGGCGGCGGCTCCGTCTCAGCCATCGGCGCGCGGCGGGCGAGGCGCGAATTGGGTAGGTATTTTTTCACGCGGATGGTGAAGGGCAGTTTCTCGTGGCGGATTTCCTTGACCGCCGCGAGCCGCGATTCGGGAATGACCACCACTTCGTCGAACTCCGTGCTGCTGGCATCGATCACGGCCAGTTCGCTGTCGCGCCCGTTCTCGGAAAAGTTTTTTGCCTCGCCCTCGGTCAGCCGCAGGTGGCTCTCAACCTGGCCAAGGTCGGTGGTGAACTGCCCGACGAGCAGCAGGATGATGCCGGCGTGAATGACGAAGATGGGAATTTTCTTGGGCGTGAATTTAAACCGCTGGATGTGCGCCGAGAGCAGGTTGACCAGCAGCACGCCGCCGATAAAGTAGCCGCCCGGGAAAATCGGCAGCTTCCAGTCCGTGCCTTGGGGCGTCCACCAGATCAGCAGGCTGCGGAAGTAGCGGTTCTGCGCCTGGTAAAGCCCTTCATCCACCTGCGCCACCGTGCCGATGAAAACGAGCAGCCCTGCGAGGCAAAGGAACACGACCGTGAGCCGGAGCGAGCAGAAAAAGTTGATGAGGCGGTGGAGCATGTTATTTCGCCGATTTCACGAACTCGACCAAGGCGTCCTTCGCCCCCGCCACCGCCGCCTCGTCGCCCAGCAGCTTGAAAAACCACGTCTGGCCGCCGCGCGGCACAATCACGCCGACCATGCGTCGCGGTTTGTTCGTCATATCGACCAAGGTGGCGGACACGCCGCCGAGGTCAAGGGGCGTGATGATCTTTAGCAGCTCGGCGGCGTCCGCCGGCGGCAGGCCGAGTTGGCCGCGCCAGCGGTTGACGTTGGCCGGCACTCCGCCGACGTCGCCGGGGAAAACCGAAACGCTGACTTCGGCGTTACCGGGCACGGTGAACTTCGCGGACTGCATCGGCCCGGCCGGCTGTTTCTGCCAGCCCGCCGGCACTTTCCAGTCCGGCTGGCCGGGGTCGGCGGGCGGTTTGACGTTCCCTGCCTCCGCCGCGTGCTCCGTCCCGTCCTCGAAGGAAATGGTTTTTAGAAATCCCGTGAAGGCCGCCTTCTGCTGCTGCACCAGCGCGTCCGGCCCGGTCATTTTGAAAAACCACGAGAGGTCTCCGCGCTGAAAAATCACCGCCAGGATGCGGCCCTTTTCTTTTTCCTCCGGCGGCTTCCCGGCCAGGTCATACAACCGCGCGGGCTGGCCGCCGACCTCGACCGGCGTGGATTGCCCGGCCAGCTCCTCCTGGGCGACCGGCCCCAGGCCGACCTGCCCGCGCCAGCGGTTGACGTTGTCCAGTTCGCGCCCCGCCGCGCCGGGCAGCGGGATGATCGTGATCTGGGCCTTCGCGCCGTCCGCGCCGCTGACCTGAAAATTTCCGACGCGAATCTCGCTCGGCGGCAGTTCCTCCCAGCCCGCCGGCAACTTCCAACGAAGCTGAGGCCGCGGGGAATTTTCGGAAGGTTCCGCCACCCGGCGCACCGGCGCGCGCTCCTTGGGGACACGATAAGTTGTGATCTCCTCCGGCCCGCAGCCCGCGAGCAACGCGGCCAGCAACAGCGGCCACCGCGCGCGCAGCGGAACAAATTTTACCGGGATGCAAAAAAACATTGGTGTAGTTTTACTTTCCAACACAGGCCAGAGCAAGCCCTGCTTTGGCTCGTAGCGCCCTGATTTGCCGGAGCGCGGCTGTGTCTCCTCGACCAGCCGCAGCAGGTGGCGAACGGAAAGGTTTTTGGATAATTCAAAGCGCCAGTGTTTGCGAGTGTGCTGCGGCTGGTCTTCGACACAGCCGCGCTCCATTCAAATCAGGACACTGCCTTTGGCCGAGGGGGTTCGCCACGAAAGAAATTGAAACGGCTCAAGGAAGTTTTTTCAGCGCGCGTAGGCGCAGAATGTCCAGCCGATCCTGCTCGCGATCGGTCTCCTTGCTGGCGATGAGGCTGTCGAGTCCGAGGTAGGGAATCCGCACTCCATCCACCACCACTTCCAGCGCGGTGCCAATGGCGTCCGGGTAGGAAACTTTCCAGGTGTGCGTGCACACATCGACCTCCACTTCGTCGGCGATTTTCACCACGACGTTGTCGAGCAGATCGCGCGGAGTCAGCTCGGCGGCCGCACCATCCTCCATTTGAGCGAGGGCGATGAGAACTTTTTGTGCGTCCTCCCCGGTCGCCTCGATCAGAATGTCCACGTCCTGGGTTGTCCGTACCGCGCCGTGCAAGATGCAGGCACGACCGCCGATGACCAGATATTTCGCGTTTTGCGCGTTAAGCAAAGCGCAGACGCGCAACAACGGGAACATGTCAGCATCTGCCATGAGCTACCACAATCGGGGGTTCGACTGCCGCTGCCGCCACGCCTCATACTCCGCGCGTGTCTTCGCCTTGAAAACAAAGCCGCGCGGGCGCGGATAGGGATTCAGCTTGTTCAACTCCTGCTCTTGGCGATGGGCTTGACGAAAACATTCCTCCGGCGTGGAAGGCGGCTTTCGCCTCCCCACAACTTTGATCTTCGAGTAATCAATCACAACCGCAGGGAGCCGTCGCTCCGGCTCACCCCGCCGTCACGCCCAGCAGGAATTCGATGTTCGTCTTCGTCTTCTTGAGCTTGTTCAACACCAGTTCCATCGCCTCGACCGGCGGCACGCCGGTGAGCGCGCGGCGGAGCATGACCACCTTCGCGTATTCCTGCGGATGGTA
>CANMZY010000438.1:0-3041 GCA_947502425.1 Verrucomicrobiales bacterium | reverse complement strand
CCAAAAACTTCCCACCGCTGGCTCACGATGCGTCCAAATGTGCCTCACCCCCGATTTTCAAGCTTGCTTCATGGTGGCCGGCCCGGAAATATGCGGCCCTTATGGAATCTGAAGCACCGCCGTCCGCGGCATTATACAATTTCTTGGGCTGGCTCAACGCGAACAAAAAACCGGTCGTCGCGGGCGTCGTCGTCGTGACCCTTGTCGTCGGTGGCGTGTTCTTGAGGAACTGGCAGAAAGAGCAGACCGAGATCACCGCCGCCAAGGCTCTGTCCGACATTCGCCTCCCGTATAACGCCGGGGAACTGCCTCCGTCCGGCACGGACGCCGCCTTGCTCAAGCTGGCCGCGACCTATCCCCAGACCAGCGCTGGCGCGCACGCCCTGCTCCTGGCGGGTTCCACGTTGTTCGCCGAGGGCAAATACGCCGAGGCGCAGGCGCAGTTTGAAAAATTCATCGGTCAGCATGGCGAAAGCCGTTGGGCCTCGCACGCCAGCTTCGGCCTGGCCGCCAGCCTCGACGCCCAAAACAAAACCAACGACGCCATCGCCAAGTATGAGGCCTTCATCAAGAGCTATCCGGCCGATCCCGCCACGGACCAGGCCCGACTGGGGGCCGCGCGGTTGCTGGAACAATCCGGCCGGGAGGTGCAGGCGGTGGAGCTTTACAACAAGATGCTCGAGACGGCCATGAAAAATCCGAACAATTACAATCAGCCGGCCGTCATCGAATCCCAAGAGCGCCTCCGGGATCTGTTCAAGAAAAATCCGGCATTGGCCGTTCAGAAACAGCCGCCGGTCAAAACCAACACCTCGACCTTCGTCGTCCCGCCCACTCCGCCGCCCGCCATCAAGACCAATCTCGCGACCGCGACCAACGCCGTCAAATTTCCCCGGACCAATCGCCAACCGGTCTTGAAAAGCAACCTCCCGGTCAAACCCTGATGTCATGCCCACCTCCTTGCTCAAACAGTGCGTCACGGAATTCATCGGCACCTTTACACTGATCTTCATCGGAGTTGGCGCGGCGGGACTGATCGGCGGGCGGTGCCTGATCAAACAGCCTTAAAGGCCGCCGCGCGTTCTGCCGTTAGATTTTCGGGCTGGCGAACGCGGCCCGCTGAAAATGAAACTATCCATCATCGGCACTGGCTACGTGGGTCTCGTCACCGGTGCCTGTTTCGCCGAGGTCGGCCATCACGTCATCTGCGTCGATAGCAACGCGGAGAAGGTCAAACTCCTTCAGGCCGGCGGCCTGCCCATTTACGAGCCGGGCCTCGCCGAACTGGTGCAGAACAACGTCACCGCCGGCCGCCTCCGCTTTACCGCCTCCACCAAGGACGGCGTCGAGAATTCCGACGTGATCTTCATCGCCGTGCCCACGCCGCCGCAGTCGGACGGCTCGGTCGATCTGAGCTTTATCGAGGCCGTGGCCCGGGAGATCGCGGCGGCCATGACCAGCTACAAGATTGTCGTGGACAAAAGCACCGTGCCGGTCCGCACCGGCGACAAGGTGGCCGAGACGATCAAGCGCTACTGCAAATCGAAGGTGGAATTCGACGTGGTCAGCAACCCGGAATTCCTGCGCGAGGGGTTCGCGGTCGAGGATCTGATGAAGCCGGATCGCGTCGTCATCGGCGTCCGTTCGCCCCGCCCGGTGCAGGCGATGCAGGACGTGTACACGCCGTTCCACGCGCCGATCATTGTCACGGACATCAACTCCGCCGAGTTGATCAAGCACGCCGCCAACTCCTTTCTCGCGCTGAAAATTTCCTACATCAACGCCGTGGCGAACCTCTGCGAGGCGAGCGGCGCGAACGTCGAGGAGGTCGCCAACGGCATGGGGATGGACATCCGCATCGGCCGGCGCTTCCTGAACGCTGGCCTGGGCTTTGGCGGGAGCTGTTTTCCGAAAGATCTGAGCGCCTTCATCAAAATCTCCGAAACCCTCGGCTACGATTTCGCGCTGCTCAAGGAAGTGCAGCGCATCAACGCCACGCAGATGGAACGGTTCCTCAAAAAAATCACCGACACGCTCTGGGTGTTGAAGGACAAAAAAATCGGCGTGCTCGGCCTCGCCTTCAAGCAGAACACGGACGACTGCCGCCAGTCGCCCGCCATTGAGCTGTGCCAGCGGCTGCAGAAGGAAGGCGCGTCGCTCCGCGTGCATGACCCCAAGGCGATGGAGAAGGCGAAGGAGATTTTGCAGAACGTGACCTTCGTCGAGGACATGAACGCGGTGGCGGAAGGCTGCGACGCGCTGGTCATCGCCACCGAGTGGCCGGAGTTCCAGCAGCTCGATCTCGAGCGCGTCCGCAAGTCGCTCACGCACCCGATCCTTTTCGACGGCCGGAATCTGTTCGACCCGGCGGAGATGGAGAGGCATGGGTTTATTTACAAGAGCGTGGGGCGGTGAAAAATGTTGAGAGTTGAAAGTTGAGGGTTGAGAGCCGGATAACGCGCGCTTGAACTCTCAACCCTCAACTTTCAACTCTCAACCAATGCCAACCATCGACGTCAGCGCCGCCCTCGTCTTCCGTGAGGGCAAACTCCTCATCACGCAGCGCCAGGCCGAGGCGCACCTCGGCGGCCTGTGGGAATTTCCCGGCGGGAAACGGGAGCCGGGCGAAACCTTCGAGCAATGCCTGCGCCGGGAGGTGGTGGAAGAGCTGGGCATCGAAGTGGAGGTTGGCGCGCTCCTCGAGGAGATCACGCATGAGTACCCGGAGCGATGCGTGCGTCTGCAATTTTTCCTCTGCCGCTGGCGGGCGCACGAGCCGCGGCCGCTCGGCTGCCCCGCCTTTGCCTGGATCACGCGCGAACAACTGGGCGAGTACTCGTTCCCCGCCGCCGATGCGCGCCTGCTCGGGCGGCTGCGGCGTTCCTCCGAACTCTGGTCTGCCTGACCACCCGGCTTTAAAAGCAAACCGGCCATCAGAGGATGGCCGGTGGCGCGCAATTTTATGGGGGAAGATTACTTCCCGAAGAACTCTTCCACCGCGCGTTTGAAAATGTTGTCGCCCACCTTGACGATGCCGAATT
>CANMZY010000437.1:0-3048 GCA_947502425.1 Verrucomicrobiales bacterium | reverse complement strand
GCTCCACATCCACTGGACCGGCGGCAGCATCTCGTGGACACTCGCGCAGTTCCAAAACACCCTGGCCACGCCGCTTCAGGCCATGCTCGCCGCGCGCGGCCTGACCAATCAGATCAATTTCGTGGCGCTCTCCATGGACATTCCCTACCGCGTGACGAGCACGGCCGAAGGAGTCAACAGCACCACCGCCGCGCTCTTCTACGGTTTCAAACCCGACCCGCGCGATCCGTTCACCTGTCCGCTGGCCACAAATTCATCGAGCGGCTACTTCGCGAGCGAGGGAATTTTCCGCCAGACCGCGCCCGGCACGGGGCCGACCAATTTCCTGGCCTTCATGCTCACCGCCGACACGCCGGCCCAGGCCCGATTCCTCGTGGACCAGGGCGTGAACAGCGACCACTCCTTTCCCACCCAGTCCGTCATGCTGGCCAAGACCTACGACGTGAACCGCAATATCCGTTACCTCGCTTTCGACAACGCCATTTTCAACACCCGGCTGCGCGGCGACTACTCGCTGCTCCGCACCAACACCGTCCCCGTCGCGGGCCAGACCAACCTGCTCGGTTTCCAGAACGGCCTCGAAGGATTTGCCGTCACGCCCGGCGTCTTCGTCCCCGGCGCGATGGCCGACAACCTCACCTCTTTCGGCGGCTATTTGTTTGAGTACACCGGCCAGACCAATCTGCTCGCCTTCATCCGCGCCGGGGCCGCCGGCAGTTACGGCACCATCGTCGAGCCGTGCAATTACCCGGAAAAATTTCCCGACCCGCAAAATTATTTTTACCAGGCGCGCGGTTTCAGCCTTGCGGAATGTTACTACCAGAGCCTGGCCAATCCGTACGAAGGTCTGCTCGTCGGCGAACCGCTCGCCGCGCCCTTTGCGAAACCGGCGGGCGCCTCCTGGAATGGCCTGCCGGCGGGCGCGCGTCTCAGCGGCGTGACCAACCTTTGCCTGCTGGGCGCCGCCGCCGCGGCGAACCTGCCGCTGCAGCAGGTGGATTTGTTCCTTGATGGCGTCCGGCTGCAAACGCTCACCAACCTCCCGCCCGCATCCAACAACGTGATCAACGTCACCCTGAACGGCCACGCCACGAATTACACCGTGCCCGCCAGCGCCACCCTTCAATCCGTCGCCACCGGCCTGGCCGCCAGGATCAACGCCCTGGCCGCCCAGACCAAGGTTTCCGCCTCCGTCCACGGCGACCGCCTCGAACTCGCCGCCACCAACTCCGCCCTGCTTGGTTCGCAAAATTCCGTGAGTGTCGGCAGCGCCCTCGGCGGGGCGGGCGCGCTCACCACTTTCATCAACGCCAGCCGGACGAATTTTCTCGATTCTACAGCGGCGGGTTTCCGGAGTTTCACCCTCTCCGGCATAGTCAACCTCGGCAGTTATCTGCAGCTGACCGTGACCAAGACCAACGGCAGCACCGTCACGCTCGGCGTCACCAACAACTCCGTTTCCGGCACTCTCTACGCCAATCTCGTGCAGCCGCTCTACAACGCCGTCAACCTTTCGCCCGCGCTGCAAGGCCCCGACGGCCTGTTCACCGTGGATGTATTCATCGACGGCAGCGAGGTGCAAATGGTCTTTCAAGCGGTCAGCCCCGGCCAGCCCGCCGCGCAAATCCAGGTGAATCTCACCGCCTCCCCCAGCATCATCTCTACGCCCCTCGGCACCCAGCGGTTGACCGAAAACCTCGGCGATTTGCAGCCGCGCAATCATCTTTACCTCACCGCCGGCGCGACCAATTTGTCGTTCACCTTTCCGCTCGACACGACGACGCTCGCCAATGGCAGCCACGAACTGGGCGCCGTCTTCTACGAGGGCAGCCACGTCCACACGCAAAAGCGCGTCACGCAAAACGTCGTCATCACCAACACTCCGCTGGCCGCGACCTTCGTCTGCCTCGTCGGCGGCAGCAACACGGCCCTCGAGGCGACGCTGCAATTCGCCGTCACTGCGAATACCAACGCGATCTCCCGGATTGAACTCTTCAGCACCGGCGGTTCGCTGGCCGCCATCACGAACCAGTCCAGCGCCACATTCTCCGTGGGCGGCACCAACCTCGGCCTCGGCCTGCATCCGTTTTACGCGGTCGTCGCGGACAACGGCGGCAAGCAGTTTCGCACCGCCACCAAATACATCCGCCTCGTCGGGCCGGAAGCGCCGTTCCCCGTCCAGATTTCCCGCCCACCCCTCACCCTCGGCTGGCCGGCGGTCGCCGGGCGGCGGTACGACGTGATGAGCGCGACCGTGGTCACCAACCCGCTGCTCCTCCGCGCCACCCTGACGCCGACCAACGGCGGCCTTTATTACTGGCCCGAACCGCAGTCGAATTCCCTGCAGCAGTTTTACCGCGTCCGTCTCTCGCCGTAGCAGCCGGCGTGCGGACGCTCTGGTCTCTTTCACCCGTTGGTGTCGGAAAATTTTTGATCAAGGCCGCCGCACGCCGGCTGCCACGGTAGATGGCACTTCGGGCTTTCTCCGAAACCTTTTTGTCGCCGCCGCGTTCACCTTGGGTATATTGCCGCGCATGAAACTCGCTCCGCCCTGTCCGCTCGCCGCCTGGCTGGCGCTGGGCGGGCTGTTGCTGCTTTCCAGCCCGACGGCGAGGAGCGTGGACCGGCTGAATTGGGACAAGAAAAATGACCGCGTCGATGCCGAGATTCAAACCTGGCCCGTGCCCAAGGTGCTCCAGCAAATCACCGCCGCCACCGGCTGGAAGGTTCTCGTGGAACCCGGCATCAAGGAAGTCGTCTCCACCAAGTTCAAAAACAAACCGGCCGGCGACGCGCTCGAACGTCTGCTCGGCGATTTGAATTACGCGCTCATCCCCCAGACCAACGGCCCCTCCAAGCTGCTCGTCTTCCGCTCCGCGCCGGGCGACGCCACGCTGCCCGTCGCCCCGCCCAAAAAACCGGCCAACCTCATCGACAACGAACTCATCGTCACCCTCAAGCCCGGTCAGAAAATCGACGGCCTCGCCCGGCGAAATCGGGCGAAAGTGACCAGCCGCGCCGACGCGCTCAACGCCTACCGCCTGAAGT
>CANMZY010000436.1:0-3050 GCA_947502425.1 Verrucomicrobiales bacterium | reverse complement strand
AGCATCGCCTCGGCGGAGATCACGGATGGCACCATCGCGGCGGTGGACGTGGACGTGACGAGCTTTAACACCACGTTCTGGCGAGCGGCGGGCAACGCCGGCACGACGCCGGGCACACACTTCCTGGGCACCACGGACAATCAGGCGCTGGAATTGAAGGTCAACGGCGCGCGCGCGTTGCGATTGGAGCCGAACGCGAGCGGCGCACCCAACGTGATCGGCGGTTCCGCGCTCAACTACGTTGCCCCGGGCATTCTCGGCGCGACCATCGCCGGCGGCGGCGCGACTGACTACGCTGGGACGGCCTACTCGAACAGAGTGCTGGGGGATTTCAGCGCCATCGGCGGGGGGCGGCAGAACACGATCCAACTGAACACCTACGACTCCACCATCGGCGGGGGTGTTTTCAACATGATCCAGTCGAACTCTCCTACGTCCACCATCGGCGGAGGTAGAAACAATCTGATCCAGACGAACGCCCCATACGCTACGATTCCAGGCGGGCGTTTAAACAGTGCTACCAACTACGCCTTCGCCGCCGGTAACCAGGCTAAGGCCAATCACACCGGCGCGTTCGTCTGGGGTGATTCCTTTGCTGGCGATGTCGTCTCCTCCGCGGCCAACCAGTTCACCGTGCGGGCGTCCGGCGGCTGCCGGATATTCTCCAACTCGGCACAGAGTGCGGGAGTGAGTCTGGCCGCCGGCGGCACAGCCTGGGCGGTCATTTCCGACCGGAACGTGAAGAAAAATTTCGCCAGCGTGAACAGCTTGCAGATTCTGGAAAAACTAGCCGCGCTGCCCATCACGCAATGGCATTACCAATGGGAAGACCAAACCGTCACGCCCCACATCGGCCCGATGGCGCAGGATTTCAAGGCCGCCTTCTTCCCCGGCCGCGACGATAAAAGTATCACCACCCTCGAAGCCGACGGCGTGGCCTTCGCCGCGATTCAAGGGCTGAACCGGAAGCTGGAACAGAAGCAAACGGAGATCACGGAACTGAAAGCGCGCCTTGAAAAACTGGAACGTTTGGTGAACGAAAAGATCGGGGGCGCGAAGTGAAAGACACTGAGATCAAAACAGGAATGGCTGGTCAGAAAAATGACCTCCCTCACCCCGGCCCTCTCCCGCAGGAAAGGGGGCGACGCCGCCCGCGCCGTGTTGGTCAGGACGCTTCCAGTTATTCGAGTAGCGGAAGAAGTTTCTCCATCTCCCCCAAGGAGAGGGCCGGGGTGAGGACGGGCCTCGCTCTGCTCACACTTCTCCTTCTTACTGCCCAGTCGGCCTCCGCTCAATACTCCATCGACTGGTCGAAAATCTCCGGCGGCGGCGGCACGAGCACGGGCGGCGTCTTTTCTGTCAGCGGCACCATCGGTCAGCCCGACGCGGGTGGGCCGATGACCAATGGCCAGTTCTCCGTCACCGGCGGTTTCTGGGTCTTGCCCACGGCGGTGCAGACACCCGGCGCACCGACGCTGCAAATTGCGCCTGTCGCGCCCGGTCAGGCCACGGTCTGGTGGGCGCCGGCAACACCGGGGTTTGTGCTGCAAGCTTCGCCGGTCGTGACGCCGGGAGGGTGGACGAACGTGGCCGGGTCTTTCCAAACCAATGGGGCAATCATCAGTATCGGAGTGCTCATTACACCTGGGAACGCCTTCTTCCGGCTCTTCAAGCCCTAGCAGTCTGTCGGACTTAGCTCAAGACTTTGGATCGGGTGGCGACAATCACGGGTGTGATTAAAAGTGGGTGAGGTTAATTCCACAACGACTCCCATGGGCGGTTAGCTTTGAGGACTCGCCAGTGGGCGATCTGGTCAGCATGGTCGGGCAACCAGGCTGTGCCCGCCTGTTTGAGGCGGGCTTCGAGCACATGACGGTGGCCGCTCTCGATCATGCCGGAACCAATCGGCAGGCCCAGCGCGCGCGCGCGCGGATAGGCCAAACAATCTCCGCTGCCATCCCTCCTCGGTGCGGGTAAAATCGCGGTGACGCGGGCGGGCTGCCCGACCATGTGGCCGCACCGCACCGGAACCGAATCCGCCGGTGGCCGGTGCTCTTCGCCCTCGTCGTCGCGCGGCCGCAGTCCAAGGTTTGCGCCGGATGGTGAAAAATGAAAAGGGTTGTTGTTTTGCGTTCCACTTTTTGTATCTTGAGCCACATCAACCAGACATCAGCGCCACCGAGTTTCCACAGTGTCCCGCGATGGTTCCAGGCGGCTACGGGCAATCAGAAGCATCCAAAATAAATGCAAAGCCAATCGTCCTCTAAAATTCTGCGAGGTCTCGCCGGGGCCGCGCTGCTGCTGACGGCGCTCGGCGCGCAGGCGGCTTCCGTCGGTCCAGCCGGTTACACCAATGATTTCAGCGTCCAGCCCAACGCCGCGGATTTCGCCACGGCCAACATCGGGGGCGGTTCCGGGGATGCCGTCGATGCCACCACCCTCGACGCGGCAGTCGCGGCCCTGACCGCCGCCGGCATCAACACGCAGCTTCCCCTCGCGGCCGGAGCGCCGCCCGGGGCCAGCGCCACGGCCGTCTTTAATGATACCGACAAGAATCTTCAGACCCGGCCGACCGGCGTGAAAATCCACGTCGTCATGGCGACGCTGGTGAACAATGCCGGAGGCAATGTCAGCGCCGTCAGAATCAGTTTCAATCTCCTCCAAGCCGTCATCCTCGCCGAGCAGGTGGACGGCGTGCGCGTGTATTTGAGCCTGAGCGGACTGGCCAACAGTTGGTCCAATGTCGCGGTCTTGAACGCCACGGCCGCCGGCCTGGTCAGCGCGAACGTGACGCTGGCCACACCGTGGACCAACGGCACCCCGTTGTATCTGCTCTTTGCCGATGACAACGGATCGCCCAGCCCGGACACGGCCAATCAGATCGACAACTTTTCCGCCGCCGTCAGCGGCTTCACGGCGGAACTTCCGGTGGCCATCACCACGCAGCCGCAAAATCGCACCGTCAACGAAAGCCAGTCGGCCACTTTCACCGCCGCCGCCAGCGGGCATCCGCCCATTACCTTCCAGTGGTATCGCGGGGCCGGCCCGAT
>CANMZY010000435.1:0-3054 GCA_947502425.1 Verrucomicrobiales bacterium | reverse complement strand
CGCCCAGTGCGTTCCCCATTTTGCGCCTTCGAAAATCCAGCGGCTCAACACCTCCTTCTGCGCGGCCGTCAATTTCTTTCCCGACTTCACCGGCGGCATCAGGTCGTCCTCGTCCCTGGTGTGAATGCGTTTGAGCAGTTCGCTCTCGGCCGGTTTGCCCGGCACGATGGCGCGCGCGCCGGACTTGGCGGGCTGGAGCGCCTCGGCGTGCAGATCGAGCCGCAGCTTGGCTTTGCGGGCGGTTTCATCGGGGCCGTGGCAGGTGAAGCAATTCTCCGAAAGCACCGGCAGGATGTCGCGGCTGAAAACTACGGGCGAGACGCCGGCGGCGTGGCTGCCGAGGACGATGGCGAAAAAGCTCAACGTGACCAGCCATCCGGCGCATCCGGCCAATGTAAATTTTCTATTCATCGCAATTCTGTCGGCTGTCGAAATACGGCGGCACCACTGGTGAAAAAACATCTGACGGGTGCCACGCAAAATTTGCCATCATCCGACCCCTTTCGTCACGGTCGAATTCACAACCATTCTTGGACGCGGCGCATTCCGGGCAGGACTCCCGGCGGTGCGGCACCGGCCCGGTGGCTGCGTCATGCCCGGGCGCGGTGCCGGATGTCTTCCAGCAGGGATACCAGCTCGTCAATCTGGACAGAGTTAAAAACTCCTTCCGGGCCGTGTGGATTCAAGTCGGTGAACGGTGACTCATAAAGCAAGCCTGCGTCCATCAAGCCGTGCTCGGTCAGGTGCTCCACCATCAAGTTCACGAATTCGATTTGGTTCGCACAGAGCGTCGTGCCCGAAACGAAGCCGGCCAGCGCCTGCTTGGCCGCTCCACGATCCAGGCCAACCAGGGAGCGTACAAAAAGTCCAAGACCGTTGTTTTCTGTTTTCGCCTTCGCCAAATGGTCCGGCTTGGCCAGGCCACCCTCCGTCAGCATCCGCTCCAGCTCTTGAAGGTCGGTTGCGGTGAGCGGCTCGTTCATTCGCAGCTTGTGAATGACCAGATCGTTCTCGTGCTCGCGCAGGAACTGGCGGGTTTTGGCGCGGAAACGCTCGAAGCTGTCCGGCGACGCGAAGCCCGGAAGTTCAATCGACGTTTCGCCGCCGAGCATTGTAACCAGTGAGCGGTTGGGATGGAAAGGAAGGAGTTGCGTTAAGCGCGACGCGACGCAGGGTTTAATTTTTTTGAGGGGGAAGTGATTGGGGATGAGGCTGAAAAGTTTTTGCTAGACACCAAGCACCCGCCGGGGCATTTTAGTTTGGGATGAAACTATCAAATGTCTCCGCGCGCCACCCTCACCACACGTTGACCGTCCGCGTCGCGGCCTCCGCCGAGGCGGAGGCTTTCGATGCGCAACTGGCCTCCCACCATTATCTCGGCGCGGGGCGGCCCGTCGGCGATTATCTCCGCCAGTTCGTCGAACGCGACGGCGTCCCCGTCGCGCTGCTGGTCTGGGGACCCTCTTGTTACGCGCTCAAGGATCGCGACCGGTGGATCGGTTGGAGCGCTCCGCAGCGCGTCGCGCGTTTGAAACTCATCGTCCAAAACCGCCGCTTCCTCGTGCTCTCGCCCAAGGGGCAGTCGCCCAATCTGGCTTCCCAGGCGATGGGCGCGGCCTTGCGCGCCTTGCCCGATCACTGGCTCGAACACTTCGGCTACCGTCCCTTGCTGGCCGAGAGTTTCACCGATCCCGAGGCGTATGCGGGCACCTGTTACAAGGCCAGCAATTGGGAACCCGTCGGCTTCAGCGAGGGTTACAGCCGGCATCGCGCGGATTTCTATATCGCCAACGAGCGGCCCAAAAAACTCTGGTTGCGCGAACTCGGTCCCCAGGCGCGCGCGCAGCTGCGCGCGGTGCGGTTGCCGGAGGCGGCGCGCGCGGGCCAGGTCGCTCCGCCCTCGGGCGTGCTGCCTGTGACCTTGCCGCAGATGAAATCGCTCGTGGAGGTTTTCCGCCACGCGCCCGATCCGCGGGCGCGCAACACTCACTTCCGCATCGGCCCGGTGCTCACGCTCGTCGCCATGGCGCTGCTGGCCGGGCGGCGCGACAGCGCCGAGATCGTCCGCTTTGCCACCACGCTGACGCCGGCGCAACGCCGCCAGCTCGGACTGCCGCGCAAGAAAGGCACCCGCGCGTTTTACAAGATCCCCGGCGACGGCGTCTTCTATGCCGTGCTCACCCGCCTGGATGCGGAAGCCTTTGCCGCGTTGTTGAGTCAATGGTTGCTGGCCCGCGCCGGTTCTGTGCCGCAGAGCCTGGCGATGGACGGCAAAATGATCCGCGACCACATCGGGCTGCTCACCCTGGCCCAGCACGAGGACGGCGCGCCGCAGGCCCTCGCGGTTTACGATCAGAAGGAAGGCACAAAACGGTGCGAACAAACCGCCGCCCTCGCCTTGCTCGAAAGCCTGCCCGCCCTGGACGGCCAGATCATCACCGCCGATCCGTTGCACTGCCAGCGCAAGACCGCGCGGGTGATCGTGGAAAAAGGCGGCGACTATCTGCTCCAGATCAAAGGCAACCAGCCCAAGCTGTTCAAACAAGCCCGGGCGCTGGATGCGTTGGCGGGCCCCCCCTTTTTGTCCAGACCGGGAGCGGGCACGGCCGGGTGGAAGAGCGTTCCGTCCACGCCTTCGCCATCGAACCCATGACGGCGGACTTCCTTTTTGCGCGCAGCCTGATCGTGGTGCGCAGCGTGCGGACGATCAAAAAGACCGGGCAGACCAGCACGGAAAGTCGTTACTACCTGTCGAGCTGTTGGCCCGCGGAACACGGTCCCGAACGCTGGCTGGCTTTGATCCGCGGACATTGGGGCGGAGTGGAAGTGCGCAACCATTGGCGGCGCGACGCGGTGCAGGGGGAAGATCGTTCCCGCAGCCGCCACGCCAACCTGCTGGCCAACGTGGCGTTGATCCGCAGTGCGCTGCTGGCCTTGCTGGCGCACCACCATCCCGACCAGCCGCTGCCCCAACTCCGCGAGCAGTTCCACTCCCGCCCGCGCCGCTGCCTCAACCTCCTCAACTCATGACCGTTTCAAAACGAAAGACCCTGC
>CANMZY010000434.1:0-3059 GCA_947502425.1 Verrucomicrobiales bacterium | reverse complement strand
GCGGGTTCATGGGAGATAACTTTAGGCCGGGCGGTCCGTTCGCCAAGCGTTTTCTTGGCGGGAGGAACACCGGATTTATCCGGCAGACAGTTCAATGACGACGGGCACTGGAGAAAATCCAAAACGTGAATGCCCCCTGCGGAACGCGGCTGTCCCCAGCCGCAGCGGGTGGAAAGGCCATCGGACGCTGCCAATAAAACTCGCGCGTTGGTTCGTCATCGCATGTGCTGCGGCTGGGGACAGCCGCGCTCCGTGCCCGGTTGCGCCCGAAAGCGAGGCGGGGCACGCGGCGCCATTGCCAACGCCGGCCGCACTCCTACACTTGACGCCATGCAGCCGGAGCAGAAAAACATTTTTAAAAAATTCGCGTTGAAGGCCGGCGTCTGGCTGGGGCTGGCGCTGGCCGTGCATGTATTGACGACCACGTTTCTGGAGTCGCCGGTGGACTATCTCGTGCCGGGCCTGCTGCTGCTGGGCGGATTACAACTCGGATTTCTGGATCGGACCGACCTGCCGGTGACCGGCGGGCCGATCCTCAAGCGGGGCATCGGCCTGTTCATGGCCTCCGCCGCGTTGTGGCTGGCGCTGCCGGGCGCATCGGCCACGCGGATGCCGTGGCAGCCGTGCTCGGAGGAACTGCTGGCCGCCGCGCGCCAGGGCGGCCGCCCGGTGCTGATCGATTTTACCGCCGGCTGGTGTCCGCCCTGCCGCGAGATGGAGCGGCGGGTTTTTTCCCGGCGCAAGATCGTGGACGCCGCGGAGAATTTTATGGTGCTGCGCGTGGATTTGACCGACCAGGAATCAAAGCCGCCCCAGGCGATGGCGGCGAAATTCAAGGTGGACGTGTTGCCGACGGTGGTGTTCCTCGGCCCGGATGGAAAGGAACGGACGGAGTTGCGGCTGGTGGGTTTCGAGGAGGCCGGAAGTTTTGCGCGGCGGCTGGCGCCGGTGAAATGACCGGCCGGGAAAATCTTGCGCCGCCTCTCAAGGCTTCGACTCGCCGAGCAGCCGCCTCAACACCGGCTCCATCGCCTCGGCCCAGAGCGTGTAGCCTTTCTCGGTCGGGTGCAGAAAATCTCCCATCAGTTCGCGAGAGATGCTGCCGTCCTCGGCGACAAACTTCGCGCCCGCGTCGAGGAAGGTGATGCCGTTCTGGCCGTCGAACTTCGCGATGAGCTTGTTCACCTCGCCGAGTTTCGCGCGCGACGCGTCGGGCTTGGGTGAGCGGGGCAGGATGGCCAGCAGCAGAATTTTCGCGGACGGCTGGCGTTTCTGAATTTCCTCGCAGATGGCGCGGATGCTCGCGGCGATTTCCTCGGCGGAATTTTTGCCGGTGTTGTTGGTGCCGATGTGGACCACGACCACTTTCGCCTTCGCGCCGTCAAGTTCGCCATGCTGCAGGCGCCAGAGGGTGTTTTCCACGTAGTCGTAGCCGAAGCCAAGGTTCGCGGTATTGCGCGGGTCGTAGAATTTCTCCCAGACATTCTTGCCGGGTTGTCCGCGATCATGCGGTTGGCCGCCGAACATTTGCGTAATCGAATCACCGACGAAGACCAACTCGGCGCGGCGTTCGCGCGTGAGGGCGGTGACGGCGGCGTGGCGTTTGGCCCAGTCGTAGGTCGGCCAGTCCCGATCCTGGGTGCAGGGCACGAGGGTGGTCGGCGGGCGGGCCACGCCGGGGAGCGGCTCGAATTTCGCCTCGGCCAGTTCGCTCTTCAGTTTGCGGTCGACGCTGAACGCGCGCGCCTTCACCACGCCGCCGTGGGCGAGCGCGACGGGCGCGAGATAGGGGCCGCCCTTGGGGCCGGGATCGGAGCCGTCGATGGAATAGCGGATCACCGCGCCGGGCGTGGCGCAGGTGAGGGTGACAGTGCCCTGGTCGTCGCGCTGTAAAACGGGCGTGGCGAATTGGGCGGCGGGCGGCGGAACCTGGGCGGACAGGGTGTGCGCCTCCATCGCCACGAACACCGCCGCAATGAGAGTGATCAAAAAAAACCTAGGTTTCATGGTTTAGTTTGGCTGTTCTTGGCGTTCGCCCGCCTGCTTCTGGTCGTCACAAGCAAAATTCCTCGGTGGACTTCGCGCGCCATCGCTCAGCATCGGTGCGGATTCCGCCGGGAAACCACGCGCGCAACTGGCGGTTGCGCCGGATCATATCTGAGAGCGATACCACCGGGGGCAGCGGCGCAAACCCTCCGCCATCCGGCAGGTTCAAGTCCAGGCTCGGCCGCGCCGCGTCACGGATTTCGCAGGAGGCGAAGGAAGGTGTCGTACATTTCTCGGCTGCTATTTTCAAAAAAAGTTTTTCGTATCGCGGATTGCGCAGGTTGAGCTGATTGCGCCGGACCAATACTTCCACATCGTCGGCGTCTTTGGAAGTCCGATGCGGCAGCGCCTGCCGGAGCGCGTGCAACTTCAAGGCGAGCAAATGATCCAGGCAGGGCACCCGGGCCTGACTTTCACCAAAAAATCGTTCCTCGGAAGCCTGCCACATCCGTTCAAAGGTGGCGTCGTTCACAAACATCAGATCCAGACCGTCGCCCCCGGCAAGCTGGGAAAACTGTGCGAACGTCTTCGACTCTGAAAATAATTTCAGCCCGCCCGCCGTCAGCCGGGCGAACCACTGGTCGCGCTCGTTCTGACGGACGATAAAATCAACGTCAAAAGTGCTGCGGGTTTACCCGTGCGCACCGACCGCCCACCCGCCGATGATCAGAAAGCGCAGCGCGGGTTCCTGATGGCCCAAGCGGATAAAATCCTCGATTTCCATGCGTGTTGGAGCCTAATTATTCTTCGCCAGCCCCTCAACGTGGCCAAGATTCTTCACCGGCCGGAAAATCTCCAGCACCTCGGCGAGCAACTGGCGGTCGAGCGGCTCGGCGGCCCATTGCGCCCACTTGCGGATGTTCTCCGGGTTCGCGCTGCCGGCCACTGTCGTGGTGATGCTGGGATTCGCGATGGAGAACTGCAGCGCGAGCTTCGCAATATCCACGCCCCGGCTGGCGCAATGCGCGGCGGCGGCGCGGGCGGCGGCCTTCACGTTTTCCGGCTCCTTCAGC
>CANMZY010000433.1:0-3063 GCA_947502425.1 Verrucomicrobiales bacterium | reverse complement strand
AGTCCGCCGAGGGCGCGGCGGCCTCGCTCGACGAGTTGCTCGGCCGCCTGCGCGAGGCCGGCATCAAGGTTCCGCAATCCACGGTCACCCCCTACCGCAACACCATCCCGGTCGAGGACCAGCCCGAATTTCCCGGCGACGGCGGCATCGAACGCCGGCTCCGATCCTACATGCGCTGGAATGCGATGGCGATGGTCGTCAACGCCGAGCGCAACGGCTCCGGCGTGGGCGGCCACATCGCCAGCTACGCGAGCGCGGCGACCCTGTACGAAGTCGCCTACAATCATTTTCTGCGCGGCGGCGACGACGGCGGCCCGGCGGATTTAATTTTTTTCCAGGGCCACACCACGCCCGGCAACTACGCGCGCGCCTTCCTCGAAGGCCGGCTCTCGGTGCAGCAACTGCAAAATTTCCGCCGCGAACTGGCCGACGGCGGCGGCCTCTCCAGTTATCCTCATCCGTATTTGATGCCGGACTTCTGGCAGTTCCCGACCGTCTCGATGGGCCTCGGCCCGATCATCTCGATCTACCAGGCACGCTTCAACCGCTACCTGCAAAATCGCGGTCTGCTCGCCAAGGAGCGCGATCCGAAAGTCTGGGCGTTCGTCGGCGACGGCGAATCCGACGAACCGGAGACGCTCGGCGCGCTCTCCGCCGCCGGCCGCGAGGGACTCGACAATCTGATCTGGGTCGTGAACTGCAATTTGCAGCGGCTCGACGGCCCGGTGCGCGGCAACGGGAAAATCATCCAGGAACTCGAAGGCGTTTTCCATGGCGCGGGCTGGAACGTCATCAAGGTCATCTGGGGTGGCGACTGGGATGAAATTTTTGCGCGCGATAAATCCGGCGTGCTGCTCAAGCGCATGACGGAAGTCGTGGATGGCGAGTATCAGAAATACATCGTCGAGTCCGGCGCCTACATCCGGAAACATTTCTTCGGCAAATCCCCCGAACTGCTCGCGCTGGTCAACCACCTCACCGACCAGCAGATTTGGAAGCTCATGCGCGGCGGCCACGATCACCAAAAAGTCTATGCCGCCTACCAGGCCGCCTACGATCACAAGGGACAGCCCACCGTCATTCTCGCGAAAACCGTCAAGGGCTACGGCCTCGGCGAAGCGGCGGAAGGCCGCAACATTTCGCACCAGCAGAAAAAGCTGAACGAAAAGGAACTCCGAGAATTCCGTAAGCGCTTCGACATCCCGATCAGCGACGAAGAGATCGCCGACCTGCCCTTCTACCGCCCCGATCCGGGCGCGCCGGAGATGCAATACATGTTCGAGCGCCGCAAGGCGCTGGGTGGTTTCGTCCCGAAACGCCGCGCGCAAAGCGACCCGCTCGCCACGCCCGGACTGGAATTTTTTGCGCGCAGTCTGAAAGGCTCCGACGGCCGCGAAATCTCCACGACCAGCGCTTTCGTGGACATCATGCGCACGCTCATGCGCGAGCCGAACATCGGCCAACACGTCGTGCCCATTGTGCCGGACGAGGCGCGCACTTTCGGCATTGATCCGCTCTTCTCGGAGTTCGGCATTTATTCCAGCAAGGGCCAGCTTTACGAGCCGCAGGATTCCAAGAGCCTTTCGCCCTACATCGAAAAGATCGACGGACAGATTTTGGAAGAAGGCATCAGCGAGGCCGGATCGATGGCGGCCTTCATCGCCGCCGCGACCAGCTACAGCTCGCACGGCGTGCCAATGATTCCGTTCTACATTTACTATTCGATGTTCGGCTTCCAGCGCGTCGGCGACATGATGTGGCTGGCGGGCGACATCCGGGCGCGCGGCTTTCTGCTCGGCGGCACGTCCGGCCGCACCACCCTCAACGGCGAAGGTCTCCAGCATCAGGACGCCCACAGCCAGCTCATGGCCACCACCATTCCGTCGCTCTACACCTACGATCCGGCCTTCGCCTACGAACTGGCTGTCATCATCAGCGACGGCATGAAGCGCATGTATCGCGACGGCGAGGACATTTTTTATTACCTCAGCGTCTATAACGAAAACTACGCCCAACCCGCGATGCCTGACGGCTGCGAAGAAGGCATCCTCAAGGGCCTCTATAAATTCAAGGCCGGCGCGGAAGGCAAAAAGCACAAGGCGCAAATCTTCGGCAGCGGATCGATCATCCGCAGCGCGTTGCGCGCCCAGGAAATTCTCGCCGAACGCTACGATGTCTCCGCCGATGTCTGGAGCGCGACGAGCTACAAGCAGCTCCGCTCCGACGCCCAGGCCTGCCGCCGCTGGAACATGCTTCATCCCGAAGCACCCGCGAAAAAATCCTATCTCGAATCCGTTCTCGAAAAAGAACAGGGACCCTTCGTGGCCGTCTCGGACAACCTGAAGCTCGTCGCCGACCAGATCGCGCCGTGGGTTCCGGGCGGACTGATGACGCTCGGCACGGACGGCTTTGGCCGCAGCGAGACGCGCGAAAATCTTCGCCGCTTCTTCGAGATCGACGCTGAATCCACGGTCATCGGCACGCTTTTCGCCCTCGCGGAAAAAGGCCAGTTGCCGCGCACTATCGTCACGCAGGCGATCAAGGATTTGAACGTGAACCCGGAAAAAGTCTTCCCGGTCTGCGTATAGCCGCCGAGGTGACAAGGGCTCATGTCCGCCACCACAGAGGCCAGTCTCCGACCGGCAGGTGTGGAGTTTCGCCCATCTCAGAGTGCGTCTGAAAAATCTTGAGAGCTGAGGAGTCAAGCCCGTTGGCGGAGTTGCATTCGGATCAGCGCGATGGAGACACACCCAGAGCGGAGCGCACCAGCGACATTCTGGCCGGGGGCGATGGGGCCACGGCGGGCCGGAGCGGGCCGGCCCCATCGAAAACCCAAAACCGCACCGTTTCCGCACCGTTTCTGCACCGCTCCTCCATTTTGCCAGGTGCAATTTCGTCCCGCTCACGAAAACCCGCGCAGCAGCCTGCATAGTTTTCACCGCAACGGGGTCGATGCCTTCATACTTCGCGGTGAACTCCGCGAGCTGATTTTTGAGCGAGAGATTGTTGGTGCGAAATTCATCGAGCTTGGTTTTGTCCACGACGCCCTCGGCATCGAGGACG
>CANMZY010000432.1:0-3070 GCA_947502425.1 Verrucomicrobiales bacterium | reverse complement strand
GTCCTTTGAGGCGTCACCGTCGTTGCGATAGATTCGATGGCGCTTGGAATCGTAGCAGCCGCAAGCGTCGTAGCCTTTGGGTTCAGGCCCTTTGGGCCGGGCCTCGCTCCATTGATTTTTTGCAGGATTGAAAATCCCCACGCCCGAGGCGCCCACGACGTAAAATTGTTTCTTGGCTGCGAGATAGTGGACTTGAGGAAATGACCCTGACATACCGCCGCCGGAGCCCGTGCCGATTCCGGTCGCCGGATGGCGCTCGAACTTGCCCGTTGCCACATCGTAGTACCACGGCGAAAAGGCACCCGGCTTCTTGCTCTTCATCTGTTCCTCGAGCAGCTTCACCCCTTCGTCCATCAATTTCTCGCCGCCCAAAAAGTATCTGCCCAGTCCGTTGCCGCCCATGAAGGCGAACTTCTTGCGGTCCGAATCGTAGGCGAGATATCCCCACGCATGAATCAGCGTGTGAACGGGAATGGGCTGCGCGTCCTTGTCGCTCAAAAGTCCGTTGCCGCCGATCAGCAGTTCCTTGTCCTGCACACGCTGCGTGAACGTCTTCGTGTTCATTCCGGGGTAGAGACAAATCCAGCGGTGCGCGTTGATGTCGTAAAACCACAGGTCATCCATCGCGTGGCCGTCGGGTTTGACATAGGCGTGAACGCCCTCGCCGAAGAGAAATGCCCCGCGCAATTCCGGCGCGAGGATCAACGCTTTGGCACCCCACGAACTGCCGCGCGCCTTGCCCCACTTCGGATCCGCAGCGGGCGCGCCCAGATTCACCCACTGGTTATCGCCCAGCGCCTTGATCTTCTCGATGTGCGCGCCGAGTTTGGAAGGAAGCGCCGTCAGCGGTCCTTTGGTGGCCGGCGCGCCGCCGAAGACCGAGCCCGCGATCAAGCTCATTGCCAACACCGAAGCGACTTTCATTCGCGACAACGCCCCCATTACTTCGTGGCCGTGTGTTTGTAGAGGCATACTTTTAATCCTTTGGCTTGGGCTGTGAAAAACAGGGTGACACCGTGGTTGGAAACCGGAGTGGCAACGACATCAAAGCTGCTCTCTTTCATCGCAAAGGGCATTCCGTCGGTCTTGATTTCCCGCCACGCGTCCGCCGCCGGATTGAATGCGAACATCTGGCCGCTCTTGTGCAGCACGAGCAGCTCACTGCCCGAGGCATCCATCGTGATCGCCGTCGTGTTGATACCCACCTCGACCGGCGCCGATTTGAGCGCAGTGAATTTGCCGGCCGCATCGAGCTTGTGCAGATCCTTGCTGCCGTTGCCGCCGCCGAAGATCACCGCTTTATGCGCGGGACTGTACTGCGCGAAATTGTGGTACGGCCCCATCGTCAACCGTTCCTGATTGAGGCGAGTCCACGCGTTCGACTCGATGTTGTAGAAATGCACCTGGCCACCGAGCACGCGCACCAACCCTTTGCGTTCCGGAAAATACGCGATGGCCGTGCCGTGCCCCGTCGCCGCGTCCTTGATTTCCGGCAGCGTCGTCCACTCCGCTTTGGCCACTTCGTATCGGTGGACAAATCGCGTGCCGCTCTGATGGTGGAACAGCACGCCGCCCGCCGCATCGATGGTGTTGTTGAAATAAGCGTGGCCGATTGGCCCCTTGCCCGTCGCCGGATCGCCCTTCCACCAAGTCGGCGTCGGCCGCAGCCCCCAAGTGTTCGCTTCCTCCGAGTAGCCGATAAACTTGAGCGCCGAATAATGTCCCTGACCGATGAACAACATCTGCCGCGATTTCGGCTCCCACGTCGCCCCGCTGGTGTATTGCAGGATGTGATGGTTTTGCGCCTTGAGCAGTTCCGCCGTGTAGCCCGTCGAGTTGAGTTCCGCCCAAGTGCCCGGCTTCATGCTCGCTGCCAACTTGCCCAACTCCGTGGGCGCCGGCTCCGCCTGTTTCAGAATCGCGCTCCACAGCGCGTCCGCAATCGCCCGCATTCCTTTGTCACCCGGATGCCCCGCGACGCCCCCGTGTTCAATCTTGCGTTCCGCCGGCGCATAATGAGTTTCGTCACCGCCGAGCTTGCTGTTGTCCACGAAGATTCCACCGGCGCCCGCGCAAACCTTCTTCATGATTTCGTCCTTCGCCGGGTTCGCCCAGAATTGACTGCGAACCAAAATCGTCGGCCGACCGTGTTGTTTCAGCTCCGCGAGCAAGCCGGAAAAAGCCGCGCTGTATTTGGCTTTCGCCGCGTCGGTCGCCAGCGCAGCCACATTCTCACCGATGGCAATGACGATCAAATCCGCCTCGAACGCCAGCGCCTCCCTCAATCCCTCCTTCAAGTTGAAGTCCATCAAACCCCGCTCGAAGTCCGCGATGTTCTTGACCAGCACCGTCGGTTTACCGCCCGCCGATTTGGCGATCCGATCCCCCAACACATGCACATAATCTTTCTCCGGCACACTCGCGGCCATCCCCCAATTCCCATTCCAACCAATCTTCGGCGCAGGCCCATGCAGCGTGATGCTGTTGCCCAGAAAGAGAACTTTGCCCACACGCAAACTGCCAACGCGCAATTCAGCCGCAGCGCCATCCCCCGCCCGTGCCGCCAGCGCAAAATCCGCGAGCAGCAACCGTGCGACCAAACACAATGCAAGTGCGCCGCGCATGACTTTATCGAAGAATCTCCCGCACGGCCTGTCCGTACACGTCGGTCAGGCGATAGTCGCGGCCGGCGTGGCGACAGGTCCGCTTCTCATGATCGAAGCCCATCAAATGTAGAATCGTGGCGTGCAGGTCCTGAACATGAACTTTGTTCTGCACCGAGTGCCAGTCAAATTCGTCCGTCGCGCCATGGGTTATGCCGCCGTGAATGCCGCCGCTGCCCCTCAAAGGAATCTTTTCAGCCCTCCCCTCGGAGTGCGGCCAGTCGCCCATGGTGATGAAGACATCATCGCGCACCGTCCACTTAAGGGCTTTCTTCTCATCTTCTTTGCAGAGGAATTTGTATTTCTCCACGTTCTGCGGCTCCATGATGAAGCGGACCAACGACGCTTTCTGATGGGCGGCCGGCGTTTTCAAAGTCAGATCCCCCAAGTTACCCCGACCGGTCATG
>CANMZY010000431.1:0-3072 GCA_947502425.1 Verrucomicrobiales bacterium | reverse complement strand
CAGCCATGTGCGAAACCTGGCGTGGTCACGGCCCAGTTCCACCGTTGACAGGCTCTGCCACAACTTCACCAGGATGGTTTGGCTGAGATCTTCGAGGTCATCCAGTGGCGCGTGCAGCTGCATCAGCACCATGCGGATAAAACTCCCATAATAACCGGCGAATTCGTCCCAGGCTTGACTGTCGTTGGGATCGCGCGCCCGGGCAATCAACGTCTGTCGTGTCTTCCACTGCTCTTTCGACAAGTTGATCTCATGCTGCTGGTCCATGCCTTGATTGGGAAATTGGGTTGCTAGGAGTTTGCTTTCTGCGGGAGGCCCCTGACGACAGGGCGAGCGCCGTGAGCGCGATGGGGGACAGAGCAAGCGCTCGGTTGGCAACAAAAAATTTCTTCGTGACTCTTCCCATGGTCTTTTTTCTATCGGTTTTTTTAACGAACATTGCCAGAACACCGAACACCAGTGGTGAGATCGGGGACTTGTGAGAAAAGCGGGCCGGTGAAGCGTGCGCGTTTTCAAGGGCACGCTGCCGCGTTACTTCTTCAGCAACTCCACCATCGCCTTGCCCATGGCTTCACCGACGTCCATATAAACTTCAGCCTTGCCGCCGTAGTGGCCGTTGCCGCCGCCGCCTTGCGCCATGTCGTGGGTGTAGACGGTGGCGACATTGCCCTTGAATTCCGGATGCTTCGCCGCATCACTGACCGCAAGGTGGGCCGCCAGCACCTTGCCGGTGTTGTCGGTTCTGTCCTTGGTGGCTTCGCCGATCGTGGCGATGACGAACTTCGCATTGGGGGCGTTGAAATCCTTGCGCACCGAGTTGATGAACGCGCAGAGATTCTTTTCGTATCGGCTCGCATGCGCTTCGGTTCCTGCATCGCGTTCGCCTTGCCAGAAGAAGAAGCCCGCGACCTCGTACCCCTTTGCTCCCGGGTAGTGCTTTTCGAGATCGGCCAGCGCCTTCTTCGCATCCCCAACGTCGTCATCATACTGCTTGCCGGCGTACCAGCCGATGGGCTTGGGCTGCTCGCCCTTCTTCCATCGCTCGGGCGAGCCCTTGTATCCGGGATGCACCCAGGTGACGCCCTTGCTGTCGGTGAACTCGAACTCCTCACTGCCCGGCGGCAGGAGGTCCCAGCCCAGAGCGCGGTTGCCGATGCAGGCCTTGAGGATCATCACGGGCGCATCGATCGCATTTCCCAGCGGATGGCCGAGGCCGTATTCCGGGCCGAGGCTGCCGCCAGTGACTGTCATCCATTCGTTGTTCAGCGGACCCTTGCCCGACATGTATCGCACAAAGCGGACGTCCTTCCGCTCCGTCCACTTGCCATCCTCCTGCACGAGGTAGGGATACTTTTTCTTTTCCTTCACGGCGAACTCCAGCGAGCCGTCACCGCCTTTCACTTTGCCGGCACCGACCATGTTGGACTGGCCCAGGAGAATGAAGACTTTGACCTTCTTGGACATGTCCGCGGGTTTGCCGTCCGGCTTCTCCGCCGCGGGTAGGGAGGCAAAGGGCGAAAGGGCCAGCGCGGCGAGGGCGAGGGATTCAAAAGCAAAAGCGCGGCGAGTTTTCAGATTCTGTTTCATAGCGGGAGTTATTAATTTTCGGCCAAGTTTATTCGGGCCAATTGTAGGCTTGGGCGGCGGTTAAACAAGCACGTTCCCATTTTTCCTCCCGTTCATGCCCTGGTGCCGCGCCTCACTACGGCGGACGGCAGCGGCTCACCAACATGGAATGGCAAAGAAGCCAGCAGGTGTCGCCCACGCGGATTGAGCAACTCGTGCACCGGCAAATTCATCGGCCTTCTCTCCCGCCGGGCGAGCCGGTAAAGTTCACGCCCTGTGGCCGCGACCCTTTACGATCTGATTCCGCGCGACGAGCAGCCGGGCAGCGACCTGCTGCTCGGCCGCTTTCTCGAATACGTCGAAGGCCGGCGGCTCGAGCTCTATCCCGCGCAGGAATCGGCCATCCTGGAATTGTTTGAGGAGAAGAACGTCATCCTCAACACGCCGACCGGCTCGGGCAAATCGCTGGTCGCCACGGCGCTGCACTTCCAGGCCATCGCCCGGGGCCGGCGCTCCATCTACACGTGTCCGATCAAGGCGCTGGTGAACGAGAAGTTCATGGCGCTGTGCCGCGAGTTCGGCCCGGACAACGTCGGCCTCAGCACCGGCGACGCCTCGGTGAACCGCGCGGCGCCCATCCTTTGCTGCACGGCGGAAATTCTGGCGAACATCGCCTTGCGCGAAGGCTCCGCGGCCGACGTGGCCGATGTCGTCATGGACGAGTTTCATTATTACGCGGACCGCGAACGCGGCGTGGCCTGGCAGGTGCCGCTGCTGACGCTGCCGCACACCCGCTTCCTCCTGATGTCCGCCACGCTGGGCGACACGGCGTTCTTCGAGGGCGAACTCACGCGGCTCACCGGGCGGCCGACCGTGGCCGTCACCTCCACCGACCGGCCCGTGCCGCTGACGCATGAGTATTCCGACCTGCCGCTGGCCAAGACGCTGGAGAGCCTCGTCGCCGACGGCAAAGCGCCGGTCTATGTCGTCCACTTCACCCAGCTCGAGGCGGCACAGAGCGCGCAGGATTTCACCAGCCTCAACGTCTGCACGCGCGATGAGAAGGCCGCCCTCGCCGGCGCGCTCGATGGATTCAAGTTCACCAGCCCCTACGGCCCCGAGATCAAGAAATGGCTGCGGCACGGCATCGGATTGCACCACGCCGGGCTGTTGCCAAAGTATCGCGTGCTGATCGAGAGGCTCGCGCAGCAAGGATTGCTCAAGGTCATTTGCGGCACGGACACGCTCGGCGTCGGCATCAACGTCCCGATCCGCACGGTGCTCTTCACGCGCCTGTGCAAGTACGACGGCCAGAAGACCGGCATTCTGAGCGCGCGGGATTTTCATCAGATCGGCGGACGCGCGGGCCGGAAAGGTTTTGATGACCGGGGCTGGGTCGTCGCGCAGGCGCCGGAGCATGTCATCGAGAATCTCAAGCTCGCGGAAAAGTCGGCGCGCGACGGCAAGAAAACGGTGAAGCGCCAGCCGCCCGAAAAGAATTTCGTG
>CANMZY010000430.1:0-3073 GCA_947502425.1 Verrucomicrobiales bacterium | reverse complement strand
GCGAGCCGGGCCTGGCCCTGGGCCGGGGGGAGATTTACGAGAGCAACCGCGCCATGCTTCGCCCGCTGGTCACGGCGGCCGGCGGCGTGGCGAAGATTTATCCGGTGGCCGCCGACACCCTGGCGGCGACGCGCGCCGCGCTGGAGGAGGCGCTGGCGGAATGTGACGTGGTCATCACCACCGGGGGCGTGTCGGTGGGGGCGCTGGATTTTGTGAAGGCGGCGTGGACGGAACTGGGCGGGACGGTGGATTTCTGGAAGGTGTCGATGAAGCCGGGGAAGCCCTTCGCGTTCGGACGGCGCGGGGAGAAGTCCTGGTTTGGACTGCCGGGGAATCCGGTGAGCGCGCTAGTCACATTTCTCCTGCTGGCCCGGCCGGCGCTGCTGCGGCTGCAAGGCGCGACGGAGACCGGACTGCCCGCCCATTCCGCCGTGCTGGCCGATGGGCTGGCGAACCGGGGCGACCGCCGCCATTTCATGCGGGTGCGGGTGGATGCGGCGGGCCGGGCGCACAACGCGGGCATCCAGGCCTCGCATTTTTTGAGCAGTGCGGCGGCGGCGAACGGACTGGTGGATGTGCCGCCGGGTACGGTGTGGGCCGCCGGGGCCATGGCGACGGTGCTGCGGTGGGAGTGGTGAGGGTCAGAATTTCCGCACGGGAAATTCGGAGACGGTGGGTGACTTCAGCATCTTGAGCGGCTCGACCTGGCGGGTGGCCGGGGCGGGGGCGGGGGTGACGCTGATGGAGCGGGCGTTGGGATCATCGAAGCCCGGGCTGCGCAAACTACGGCTGGCCGCCGTGAACGACTGCATGGGATCGAGTATGCTGCCGAGGCGGGAGGCGGTGGGCAGTTCCCGGCTCAGGCCGCTGCCGGAGTGGAAGGGCAGCCGCGTCGTGTCGCCTGAAAGGTTGATGGGGCCAAGCCCGCCGGCCATGACGGGCACGGGCGCGGGCGCGGGCGTGAGCAATTCGTTGAAGCTGGCGCGGCGCGACATCTGGTCGCGGGAAACGCCGGCGCGCCCGCCCGGATTCAAAATCTCAAAGAATGTGGCTTCTGGGCGGTCCATAGAACGCGTGGCGGTGCCGCCGCTGGCAAAGCCGGACTGGCCGGAGCGTGGCGAGTTCGGGTTGTGGTCGGCGGGCCAGGCGAGCGGGTCGGAAAAGTTTTTCCGGGGCGATTTGAATTCGGAGTCATCGGCGGCGCGGACCAGCGGGATGACGGGGCGTAAGGAGTCGGAAGGTTTGCCGAACAGCATTTGCATGGTGCTGCTCATCGGGGCCTGGTTCCGCTCTAGGCCGGTGAGGGGCAGGCTGGGTTTTGGATCCAGCGAGGTTCTGCCGGAGAGCACATGCGGATCATAGAACATCCAGTTCTGCTGCTCGTGGATGAATTCCTTGAGGCGCATCTGATCGCGCAGGCTCAGTTGCGGGGTGCTGATGATCGGCAGGTGCGGTCCAGGACCGGGGTGGTCGGGCCGAACATCGATGGAAATGCTCGTGGGAATGCTGATTTCCCGGCCGCTGGGCAGTTCGATCTTCATTTTTGGGCCGGAGAACTGGATCGGCTCGCCGGCGGGCAGCAGCCCGGTGAACGGGGCGGAGAGCAGGGCGATCGTCAAGACGCGCGGCCAAAGCCATGATTTGTTTCGAGCATTCATTAGGACTGTTTTACTGTAGCGTCGTGGTTGGCCCAGTCAAAGGTTATCAAGTTGACCGTTCGGAAGGGGCTCCCGTTCAAAATAAACTTCACCGGCGTAATCCGGCCGGGCTGGTGGTAATTTATTGTTCCCTTTTGTGAACGCTGTCCTACTATCCGCCGCTGGTCGCGGGATCATCCGCGCGAAAACTAATAAATTATGCCGCTGACACACACCAAAGATTTGTTCGCCAAGGCCCTCAAAGGCAAATACGCCCTCGGCGCTTTCAACGTCAACAACATGGAATTCATCCAGGCCATCGTCGAGGCCTGCGAGGAGGAAAAAGCCCCGGTCATGCTGCAAATCTCCAGCGGCGCCCGCAAATATGCCAACCCGGTCTATTTGAAAAAGCTCATCGAGGCCGCCGTCAGCCTCTCGAACATCCCCATCGCCATCCATCTCGACCACGGCGATTCCTTCGAGCTGTGCAAGGAATGCATCGACGAGGGCTTCACCAGCGTGATGATCGACGCCTCGCACGAGACGTTTGAGAAGAACATCGAGATTTGCAAAAAAGTCGTGGACTACGCGCACAAGCACAACTGCGTGGTCGAGGGCGAGCTCGGCATGCTGGTCGGCGCGCAGCACGACGATGGGGAAGAGGGCGGCGCCTACTCAAAGGGCGGCTGCTACACCCACCCCGATGAAGCGGTGAAGTTCGTCAAGGAGTCCGGCGTGGATTCGCTGGCCGTGGCCATCGGCAATTCGCACGGTGCCTACAAGTTCAAGGGCGAACAACATCTCGATCTCGAACGGCTCAAGGCCATCAAGAAGGCGCTGCTCGACGCCGGCCTGGGCGATTATCCGCTCGTGCTCCACGGCGCTTCCAGCGTCCCGAAGGACCTCGCGCAGGAAATCAACAAATACGGCGGCAAACTGGGTGAAGACACCGCCGGCGTGCCGGAGGCCGACATCGAAATCGCCCGCCGCGTGGGCTGCACCAAGGTGAACATCGACACCGACCTGCGCCTGGCGATGACGGCGGCGATCCGCAAGGTGTTGTTTGAAAATCCCAAGGAATTTGATCCGCGTAAATACCTCGGCCCGGCCCGGACCAAGGTGAAGGAACTCGTGCGCCACAAGGTGCGCGATGTCCTGTGCTGCGCCGGCCACGCCTTCGACTAGAGGCTGGTGCGGGCGATTCCATTTCGCGGAGTGGCGGATGAACTTCATCCGCCACTTTTTTTGCCCGCATCCTCCGCGACGAACAAAATGCCTTGTGGCTGCTTGCGCGGGCGGTCTACAGCATTTCCATAAATTATGGACCTTTCCACTGGTGGGCGGTTCTGGCAGGATGAGGGCATGAAAGCCATTCCCGTCCCCGTGCGTGAACGCATCCTCAAGCTCTACGACCAAGGCAAAAGCACCGGGGAGAT
>CANMZY010000429.1:0-3074 GCA_947502425.1 Verrucomicrobiales bacterium | reverse complement strand
GTTGGACACTAGACTAGGTGCCGCTCGTGGCCACCATCAACACCCTCCTGCAGGGGCACGAGCTTTTTACTCCCTCGAAGTCCAGTTCTACGAAAGCATGCCGGCGGTCGATGGACTGGCGGTGACGCAGCTCCCGGCGCCGGGCGGGTTGCGCGGCGCGGTCGAGGCCGGGGCCTTTCGCGTCTATTTTCAAAGCCATCTCGAACGGAACTATTACCTGGAACGGAGCGAAGACCTGCTGACGTGGACGGCGGTCACCGCCGAAGTTACCGGCACGGGCAATTTGCAGAGCCTGCTCGATGCCGCGCGCTCGGCCGGCCGGGGATTCTATCGCGTCCGTTCTTACTTCCGGTGAGAACTGCCCCCCGGACAACGGCCGGCCGTCCCCCGAAAATATTTCAAACTTTGTCCCTTGAGGGCGAAGCCGTGCCCGTTAAGCTGCCCAACGCGCATGAACGGGAACCGCATCCTGCACGTCGATGGTGACACGTTTTTTGCCAGTTGCGAAATCGCGCTGGACAACAAGCTCGCCGGGCGGCCCGTGTGGGTCGGCGGCGGGCGGCGCGGCGACGGCATCGTGATCGCGGCCAATCGCCTTGCGAAAAAATCCGGCGTCACCACCGGCATGGCCTGCTTCGAGGCCCGGCGCCTTTGTCCGTCCGGCGTGCTCTGCAAGCCGCAGTACGACGAGTACCGCCGACTCTCCCAGGCGATGTTCCGCATCCTCGAGGAGTATTCCCCCACGCTGGTCCCGACCTCGATTGACGAGGGCTTTCTCGACCTGAGCACCATGGATCACCACGTCTGGCGTAACCGCACACCGGCGGATTACGTCGCCGAAATCCGCGCGCGCATCCTGGATGAAACCGGCCTGCCCGTCTCCGCCGGCCTCGCGAGTTCGTCGCGCCTGGCCAAGCTCGCCACCGACGCGGCCAAGCCCGGCTTTCTGGAAATCCCGCCGGGCGAAGAAAAAGAATTCCTCGCGATGCGTTCGCTGCGGGAGCTTTCCGGCATCGGCAAAAACCGCCAGCGCAGCCTGAGCGGCCTCGGCGCGACGACTTTTGGCGACGTGGCGAAGCTGCCCTCGACGATGCTGAAACAAAAGTTCGGCATCTGGGGCCAGCAGCTCTGGCTCTTTGCGAACGGCCGCTGGAACGAGCCGCTGCTGCTCGAGGTGAAGGATCGCACCACGATTTCCAGCAGCACCACCCTGCCCTACGACGAGCCGGATTATGCGGCGGCGCTCACCTTCGCCTTGAGCGAGACGACACGGCTGGTGGGGCAGTTGCGCCGCGAACAGTTGCAGGCGCGCGAACTGAGCCTGACCATCCGCTTCGACGATTTCACCGAGACCGGCGGCGCGCACCGTTTCCGCGAGGCGCAGTTTCAAAATTCCGTCATCAACGCGGAGCTGGAGAAAATTTTCCGCGAGATGATGAGCCGAGAGGCCAAGCCGGTGCGGCAGATTCGCCTCGCACTCTGGAACCTGAGCCGGCTCGACACGCAGCCGACGCTCTGGGGCAAGACCGGGGCCGAACGCTGGGGCGCGCTCGACGACGCGACGCACAAATTGAACGAGCAGTGGCAGAAGCCTGCGGTGATGACCGGCGCGCAGCTCGCGTTGCGCCAGCTCGACGACGCACACAAAACTCCCAAGGCCAAATGCCCGTTCGTGCCGCAGCGCGAGATGGTTAAAAAACTCTGGGGCACCGACGCCGCCCCGCTGGCGCACAAGGCCGAAGTGGAGCAACGCCTCGCCACAGTGAGCCAGCACCACCGGGCCAAATCTTGATGCTCATAGCAGCCGACGTGAGGAGGCTCTGACTTTTTTCCACTCTCCCGCGTCCCGCTCTTTGGTCAGAGCCTCCTCGCGTCAGCTGCTACGAGGTTTTGCCGCTCACATCCTTTTCCGAAAGTGGAACTCGTGCCGGCCGGCCCCGATCAGGTCCGCATCAATGTTCAGCAGGTTGGTGATGACCCCGATGCCGCTCCAGAAAACATCACCGATGGCCGGGGTGTGATTAAATCCGGGTGAGGCACAGGCGGAGCGCCGGTCTGTGACCGGCTGAGGCGGGGCGAGTAACAGGTTGGTGGAAGGGTTCGGAAAGCTCACGCCCGGCGCAGTCCCCGGGCCTTAAGCCGGGCACAGACCGGGGCTTCGCAAGGAAACTGCCCTCACCCGCTTTTAATCACACCCGGGACAACTTGACCACGGGCATCGCGTCCGGCGGCCTCACGACCACCCGCGTGGTCGATGCCCCGCAGCCCGGCACCTACTATCGCATCCGCCAAGAGTAGCCCGCCGCTCCGCGCGCTCCGGTCTTTCATGGCCGGGCGGATCCCTCCCGGATCCGCCCGGCTTTTTTATGCGGTCCCAAGTCATCTGCGGAGAATTAACTTGGCACTCCCGCCAATCTCCCCGACCTTCGCCGCGTTCATTCATTGTTTACAAACTATGGAATCATTACCGACGGTTTTATTGCGGCCCGGCGAAGCGGATCGGGTCGTGGCTGGACATCCCTGGATTTACCAAGGCTCCGTGCTCCGGCTCACCACCCCGGCCGAGGACGGCGCCATCGTCCAGGTCAAGGACCACCGCCAGCGCCTGCTCGGCGTGGGCTTCTACAACTCCAAATCCAAGATCAACGTCCGCCTGCTCGCGCCGGAACGCGTCGAGATCAACCGCGCCTTTTTCGAGACGAGCATCCGCGCCGCGCTGGCCCTCCGGCAAAAGCATCTGCCCCGCGCCACCTCCTTCCGCGTGGTCAATGCCGAGAGTGATTTCCTCAGCGGCCTCATCGTCGATAAATACGAGGACGTGCTCGTGCTCCAGACTTCCGCGCTCGGCATGGACCGGCGCAAGGCGGACCTCGTGGCCGTGCTGCAAAAAATCTTTTCCCCGCGCGCCATCGTAGAGCGCAACGAAATGGCCTCGCGCAAATTCGAGGGCCTGCCCGACGCCGCCGGCCTGCTCTACGGCGAACTGGAAGGCGAGGTGGTGGTGAAGCTCAACGGCCTTTCCTTCGCCACCGACCTCATCGGTGGCCACAAGACCGGCCTCTACCTCGACCAGC
>CANMZY010000428.1:0-3110 GCA_947502425.1 Verrucomicrobiales bacterium | reverse complement strand
CTCATCCACCAAAGCAATCAGCGCCCGTACCATTTCATCCACGCCTTCACGCGGTTCCTCAGTGACAGGCTGGGCGTGTTCATCGAGCCAACGGCTTTCAAGGGTGACATTCATCTTTCGGACTTGGAGAAGTCTCGGGTGTCGCAGGTGCAGGAAATCACTGGTGAAGAAGTTCCATTCTGGATCATCGTGGCCGGCGGCAAAACGGACTTCACCATCAAGTGGCGGGATCAGGCTCGCTATCAGCAGGTGGTGGATCATTTTCGGGACAAAATCCAGTTCGTGCAGGTGGGCGAGCAGGGCCATCACCATCCCGCGCTCCGTGGCGTGATTGATCTGCGTGGGAAAACGGACACGCGGCAGTTCGTGCGGCTCATGTATCACGCGCGAGGCGTCCTCTGCCCGGTCACGTTCGCCATGCACCTCGCGGCGGCGGTGGAGGTCAAGGGTGGCCAGACCAAGAACCGCCCTTGCGTGGTCGTGGCCGGCGGCCGCGAGCCGATGCAGTGGGAGGCGTATCCGCATCATCAATACATCCACACCAACGGTGCACTGGCCTGCTGTGACCACGGCGGCTGCTGGAAATCACGGACGGTTCCATTGCATGATGGAGATGAGAAAGACCAGAACTGCTGTGTGGATGTAGTGGGATCGCTCCCACGCTGCATGGACATGATCACCGCCGAGGAAGTCATCCGGCGGATCGGATTGTATTTCCAAGGCGGCGTGTGCCGTTACCTCGATCGAGGAAAAGGCAACAGGCCCGGGCAGAATGGCCATACGAACGGAGAAGAGTTGAAACTCGTCAAACAGGCGTCCTCTCCGCCGGAACGCGCATCGGCCAGGATGCAGGGGACTCAGGAAAGCGAATCAATCACCGCGGAAACCGCCTTGAAACGGATGGACAATTTCATCGAGCAAATCCGGCCTTATCCGGCGGCCATGCCGGACGAGTCACCTTGATCTGTGGCGGTGGACGGAAGTATTTTCCACGCGCAGATATTCCGAAGCGCCGTTTGCCCTCCCTTCCCGCCCGAGCAAATCCCGTTTGCCATTTTGAAGGCCGCCCGGCAATCATTCGTCAGAACGGCGTCCCCAAAATCTATGACCGGCAAAAAATGTTGTTGTTCCGTCTCGGATCGGCGCGGCTTTTTGAAGAAGGCCGCCGCCGCCGTGCTCGGCGCCATCGCGACCCTCATCCCCGTCGGGGCCGGCCTCACCGTCTGGCTCGATCCGCTCCGCCGCAAATCCGACATCCGCGCCGCCGTCCTGGTCGCCAACCTGAGCGCGCTGCCCGAGGACGGCCTGCCCCGCAAATTCCCCGTCATCTCCAGCCGTGTCGATGCCTGGAACAAATCCGCCGCCGCCGTGATCGGCGCGGTCTATCTGCGGCGCGAGAAGGGCCGGCCGGTCGAGGCCTTGAACGTCGTCTGTCCGCACGCCGGCTGCTTCGTTGACTTCATCGCCACGCGCCACTGCTTTCTTTGCCCCTGCCACAACAGCACCTTCGCGCTCGACGGCCAGGTCAGCAACCGGGAAAGCCCCGCGCCGCGCGGCCTCGACTCGCTCGAGGCCGAGGTTCGCAAAGGCGGCGAGATCTGGGTCAAATTTCAAAACTACCGCTCCGGCGTTTCGGATAAGATTTCCACCTGACCCGCGCGATTTTACATGCAACGCCTCCACCGACTCTACGCCTGGATCGACCACCGCACCGGCTGCCAGAAGCTGCTGCACGAGTCCCTTTACGAAAACGTCCCCGGCGGCTCCCGCTGGCGCTATGTCTGGGGCAGCACCCTCACCTTCACCTTCCTCATCCAGATCATCACCGGCATCTTTCTCTGGATGGCCTACAGCCCCAGTGCGCAGACCGCGTGGGAAAGCGTCTATTTCATCCAGCACGAAATGTGGGGCGGCTGGCTCCTCCGCGGCATCCATCACTACACCGCGCAAGCCATGAACGTCCTGCTCGTGCTCCATCTGATGCAGGTGCTTATTGACGGGGCCTACAAGGCGCCGCGCGAAATCAACTTCTGGTTCGGCGTGCTCCTGCTCTTGCTCGTGCTCGGCCTCTCGCTCACCGGCTACCTCCTGCCGTGGGACCAAAAAGGCTACTGGGCCACCAAGGTCGCGACCAGCATCATGGGCATCGCGCCGGGCGTCGGTCCCGAACTGCAAAAGCTTGTCATCGGCGGGACCGACTACGGGCATCACACCTTGACGCGCTTTTTCGCGCTGCACGCCGGCGTGCTGCCCGGCCTGATGATGGTGCTAATCGTCGGCCACGTTTACCTCTTCCGCCGCCACGGTCTCACCGCCAAAGAGCCGAAGACCAAGCCCGACTGCGCCTTCTGGCCCGACCAGGTGTTGAAGGACGCGGTCGCCTCTCTCGCTGTCCTAGTGGCGGTGATCATCCTGATCATGCTGCCCCGGATCACCGGTGCGGGCCACGCTGGCGCGGAACTGGGCGGCCCGGCGGACCCCTCCGAGCCGTTCTCGGCCGCGCGCCCGGAATGGTATTTCCTTTTCCTTTTTCAATTCCTTAAGGCGGAATGGCTCACCAAAATTTTCCACCACCAAGGCGAGCTGGTCGGAGCCATCATCATTCCCACCCTCGTCATGGCCGTGCTCTTCGCCATGCCGTTCCTCGGAAAATGGAAGCTCGGCCACCGCTTCAACCTCGGATTCATGGCCGTCATTTTGAGCGGCGCGGCGCTGCTGACCTGGCAGGCGATCCAGGAAGACCGGCACAAGCCGGAGTATCTCGCCGCCGTCGAACAGGCCGCGCGCGAGGCGCACCGCGTCAAGGAACTCGCCCACGGCAAGGGCATCCCCGCCAGCGGCGCGGCCTCGCTCCTCCATGACGACGCGCTCACCCAAGGCCCGAAAATCTTCGCCAAGAACTGCGCGAGCTGCCACCGCTTCGACGGCCATGACGGCCTGGGCAACGTGCCGAAAGACCCGCCAGCCGGCGCGGACTTGAAGGGCTTCGGCAGCCGCGCCTGGCTCGCCGGCCTGCTCGATCCGGAAAAAATTTCCAGCCCGCACTATTTCGGCGGCACGAAGGCGGCCGACGGCAAGATGGCCCGCTTCGTGAAAAAAGACGTGGCCAA
>CANMZY010000427.1:0-3110 GCA_947502425.1 Verrucomicrobiales bacterium | reverse complement strand
GCGGACGGTGAAGAAGGCGTCGGGGGAACCGGTCAGGGTGCGGGCGAAGGTGTAGGCGGTGTTGCGACTTCGGCCCGGAAGAAAGCCAATGCCCCAGGAAGTCCCGGGGTTGCCGTCGACCGTGGCCAGGGCGGGATGACCCTCCTCGGCGTAGTCCGCCGTGGCACCGCTGATCTTCACCGGTTGCGGCCGGGACTTTTTATCCGGCGTGAACGTGACCTCGACTTCGGAAATATAAAACGACGTGCCGGCGCGCGAGACGTTGTTGCCGGGAAGATTGTCGTCGCGGATCACGTCGAGCTTGAAGCCGGCGATGTGTTCGAGGCGCGCGGGCAGGGTCACGGTGTAGTCGTCATGGGCCGGGAGCGGGCCGGAGGCAAGAATCTCGCCGTCTTTGACCACTTCCAGTTTCGTGCCGGCGGTGGATTCGGCCTTCACGGCCGGGGCGTTTGACCCGGTGAGTTTTTGGCCCTTGTCGAACGCGCGGATTTTCGCCTCCCAGGCGGCGCGGCCGGCGGCAAGTTTTTCGTCGGTGATGGCGGCCAGCGCGGCGATGTGCCGGGCGATTTGTTTGTCGAGCGCGTCGAGCCGGGCCTGCTGTTCAGGCGTCGGGGCCTTGAGCTGCGGTCCCCAGTCGCCCTTGTCGAAGCCGTCCTTGTACCAGCCCTTTTCCTTGAGGTCGGCGAAGAAGGCGGCGAAGCGGTAAAAATCCTTCGTCGAGTACGGATCGAACTTGTGGTCGTGACACTCGGCGCAGCCCAGCGTTGCGCCCAGCCAGATGGTCGAGGCGTTGCGGACGCGGTCGCCGGCATATTTGGCAAGGTACTCCTTGTCCTGGATGCCGCCCTCGGTGCTCATCATGCCGAGGCGGTTGTAACCGGAGGCGATGCGCGTGGCGGGGGTGGCGTTGGTGAGCAGATCGCCGGCGAGCTGTTCGCGCGTGAACCGGTCGAACGGCAGGTTCGAGTTGAAGGCGTTGATCACGTAATCGCGAAACGGCCAGACGCTGATGATCTGGTCGCCGTGGTAGCCGACGGAATCGGCGTAGCGCACGAGGTCGAGCCAGTTGACCGCCATGCGTTCGCCAAAGCGCGGCGAGGTGAGGAGGCTATCCACCAATTTTTCGTAAGCCTTCGTGTCCTTGCTTTTCACGAAGGCCTCGACCGCCGCCGCCGTGGGCGGAAGTCCGGTCAGATCGAGGGCCAGTCGCCGGATCAACGTTCGCCGGTCGGCCTCGGCCACGGGCGTGAGCCCGGCCGCCTGCTGCCGCGCCCGCAGGAACTGGTCGATGGGATTTTCGATCTTGAATTTCTCGCCGGGCGCTGGCGGAACCGCCGGGCGCTTGACGGGCAGATAGGCCCAGTGCGCCTCGTATTTCCCGCCCTCGACGATCCATTGCTTGAGCAGTTCCTTTTCGTGCGGGGTGAGCCGGCTGTTCGACTTCGGTGGGGGCATCACCTCATCCGGGTCGCTGGCGAAGATGCGCGTGACCAGCTCGCTCTCGCCCGGCTTGCCGGAAACGATTGGGAAATGATCATCGCGCTTCGCCTTGGCCTCGGCTTCGAGATCGAGGCGGAATTTTCCCTTGCGCGTGTTCTTGTCCGGCCCGTGGCAGGCGTAGCACTTGTCGGAAAGGATCGGGCGGATGTCGCGGTTGAAGCTGATCGTGTCGGCGGCGTAACCGGTGCAGGCACAAAGCAGCAGACTGCCCGCCGCCACCAGCCATCTTTCCGAGTTCGGGGAAACACAGTTCATATTTTTGCCGGACCAAAAAAAATTTCAGCGCGAAACGCCGGCTGGATCTTTGTCTGAATTCGCCCGGGAGATCAAGGGGCCGGAAACGAACGGCCTCTCACGCCAGGATGCCCTTGATCACGCTCGCGCCTTCCACGCCGCTGAGACGCGCGTCGAGACCCTGGAACTTCACCGAGAGGCGCGTGTGCTCGATGCCGAGCAGCCGGAGGACGGTCGCGTGCAGATCGTGGACGTTGATGACGTTCTCGACGGCGGAGTAGCCCAGTTCGTCGGTCGCGCCGTAGCTGATGCCGCCCTTGATACCGCCGCCGGCGAGCCAGATGCTGAAACCGGCGTTGTGATGGTCGCGTCCGTTGCCTTGGCTCATCGGCGTGCGCCCGAATTCGCCCGCCCAGACAATGAGGGTGTCCTCGAGCATCCCGCGCTGCCGGAGATCCGTGATGAGCGCCATGCACGCGCGGTCGATTTCGCCGGACTTGAGCTTCACGCCTTCCTTGACCTCGCCGTGATGATCCCAGTCCTTGTGATAAAGCTGAATGAACCGCACGCCGCGTTCGGCGAGCCGGCGCGCGAGGAGACAGTTGGAAGCGAACGAGCCGTCACCGGGCTTGCAGCCGTAGAGATCGAGGGTGTTTTTCGGCTCCTTGGCCGTGTCCATCAGTTCCGGCACGCTGGCCTGCATCAGAAACGCCATTTCATATTGCGCGATGCGGGTGGCGATTTCCGGATCATCGACGATGGCGTCGTAATTTTTGTTAAGCGTGTTCACGGTCTGCACCACTTCACCCTGCTGATCGCGGGTGACGCCGGCGGGCGTGCCGAGGTAGGAAACGGCGTCGCCCTTGCTGCGCAACTGCACGCCCTGAAAACGGCTCGGCAAAAAACCGGACGACCATTGGCGCGCGGCGATGGGCTGGTTCTGTCCGCCCTTGCCGAGTGAACTCAGCACCACGAACCCGGGTAGATCCTCCGCGTCCGAACCGAGGCCGTAGGTCACCCAGGCGCCGGCGCTGGGCCGGCCGGCGATTTGCGAGCCGGTGTTCATGAACATGTGGGCCGGGTCATGGTTGATGGCCTCGGTGGTCATCGAACGGATGACGCACATTTCATCCGCCACCGAACCAATGAGCGGGAACAGCTCGCAAATTTCCTGGCCGCTGCGGCCGAACTTTTTGAAGGCATGCTGCGGCCCGAAGCACTTCAGCGTCTTGCCCTGCAACTGCGCGATCTGCTTGCCCTTGGTGAAGGAAGCCGGCATGGGCTGGTCATGCATTTCCTTGAGCTTGGGCTTGTAGTCGAACGTCTCGAGGTGCGACGGACCGCCGGCCATGGTCAGCCAGATGACGCGTTTGGCC
>CANMZY010000426.1:0-3124 GCA_947502425.1 Verrucomicrobiales bacterium | reverse complement strand
CAAGCCTTTTAGGTCATCGTCGCCTGTAGTGTTAGTTTTTATCCGGCAGGGCCAGGAGCACCACCGCCGGGAACAGAACGCCAAAGAAAGATGGTCAGCACGATCGCGCTGCTGTAGCCCTTGGCTTTCGCCAGGGCCAGGCACCCCCAGATGTAGAGGCCGATACCGCCAAGGATCAAGGGCACTGCTGCACCGATGGGGACGATGTCAAACCGGGCCAGCGCAAACCCCCCACTCAACAGACTGAAGCCCGCCGAAGGATGTTCGATGTTGGTTGTTGAATGCTTCCGTTCCCCCTCACGCCAAAATCGCCTTCACCACTTCGCCATGCACGTCGGTGAGACGGTAGTCGCGGCCTTGGAAGCGGTGGATGAGCCGCTGGTGGTCGATGCCGAAGAGGTGCAGGAGCGTGGCGTGGAAATCGTGGACGTGAACGGGATTCTCCACCGCCGCATAGCCGAACTCATCCGTCGCGCCGTAGGTCACGCCGCCCTTGATCCCGCCGCCTGCCATCCAGATGGAGAAGCCCTTGATGTGATGGTCGCGTCCGTCGCCCTGCGCCATCGGGGTGCGGCCAAATTCGCCGCCGAAGATGACCAGGGTGTCGTCGAGCATCCCGCGCTGCTTCAAATCCGCGAGCAGGGCGGCGGCGGGCTGGTCCACTTCGCCGGCCTTGAGCTTGATGTCGTTCTTGATGCTGCCGTGGTGATCCCAGTCTCGATGATAAAGCTGGATGAAGCGCACGCCGCGTTCGGCGAGGCGGCGGGCGAGGAGGCAGTTCGAGGCGAAGGTGCCGTCGCCGGGTTTCGCGCCGTAGAGTTCGAGGGCGCTGGCGGGTTCGGCGGAGACGTCCATGAGTCCCGGAACGCTGGCCTGCATCTTGAAGGCCATTTCGTACTGGCTGATGTGGGTGAGGACTTCGGGATCGTGCGAGGCGGCGTGGTGCTGGGCGTTGAGCGCATTCACGGCGTCGATGACACTGCGCTGGTCTTCGCGGGTGGTGCCGGGAGGATTGCCGAGGTAGAGCACGGGATCGCCCTTGGAATGAAAGCGCACGCCCTGAAATCGACCCGGCAGAAAACCGGCGCTCCACTGGCGCGCGGCGAGGGGCTGCATCTGGCCGCCCTTGCCGGCGGAGGTGAGGACGACGTAGCCCGGAAGATTGTCCACCGCGCTGCCGAGGCCGTAGAGCAGCCACGAACCCATGCTGGGCCGGCCGGGAATGCCGGAGCCGGTGTTCATCAGGGTGTGCGCGGGATCGTGGTTGATCTGATCGGTGTGCATCGAGCGGATGATGCAGAGGTCGTCGGCCATCCGGCCGAGATGAGGGAAGAGACCGCACATTTCCTGGCCGGACTGGCCGAACTTTTGGAAGTCGTGCTGCGGGCCGAAACATTTGAGTTCCTTGCCCTGCAACTGCGCGATCTGCTGGCCCTTGGTGAAGGAATCTGGCATGGGCTGGCCGTGCATTTCCTTGAGCTTGGGCTTGAAGTCCCAGGTCTCGAGATGCGACGGCCCGCCGGCCATGTAGAGATGGATGACGCGCTTCGCCTTCGCTGGCCAGTGCAACGGCCGGACGACGCCGGGCCATTTTTCTTCGGCCGGCAGGGCCGCACCGAGCAGCCGTGGATTGAGCAGCGAGCCGAGCGCGAGCGCGCCGATGCCGGTGGCGGCGCGGCCGAGGAAGGCACGGCGGTTGAGGGAGAATTCGTTCGTGAGGTTCATCAGTTCCTCGTAATTGTTTCGTGCAGATTCAAAATCGCGCGGCTGACCTGCATCCAGGCGGCGAGTTCGGAGTCGGCGCTTTTCGGTGCGGGCGCGTCTTCGATGGTGAGCACCAGCCGGGCGGCGGTCTTGTCGGCCTGGTAGCGCTTCAACTGGTTCTCGAACAGGTCGCGAAGCACTTTGGTTTCCTCGGGCCGGGGCGGACGGGCCAGCGCGGTCTCGAAGGCGAAGGCCAGGCGTTTGTCGAAGCCGCGTCCGCCTAGTCGCAGGATTTTTTCCGCGAAGGCGCGCGCGGCCTCGACGTAGCTCGGATCGTTCAGGAGCACGAGCGCCTGGAGCGGAGTGTCGGAGACCGGGCGGCTGACGGTGCATTCCTCGCGCGTGGGCGCGTCGAAGGCCAGCAGGCTCGGATGCAGGAAGGTCCGCTGCCAGTGGGTGTAAAGGCCGCGCCGGTGGAGGCTGTCGCCGGCGTCGGAGGCATATTCGCGCCGGGGGAAATTCAAGTAGGCCCAGTAGCCGGCCGGCTGGACGGGCTTCACGCTGGGACCGCCCTGCTTCTCGACGAGCAGTCCGCTGATCGCGAGCGCGTTGTCGCGGATGAACTCAGCGTCGAGCCGGTGGCGGGACTGGCGCGTCAGCAGGCGGTTGAAGGGATCGCGTTCCTCAAGCAGCGGCGTGCTGTCGGCCGAGCGGCGGTAGGCGGCGGAGGTGACCATGAGGCGCGCGAGGTGTTTCACGTCCCAGCCGGCCATGAATTCGGCGGAGAGCCAGTCGAGCAAATCCAGATGCTGCGGCCATTCGCCCTGGGCGCCGAGGTCATCGAGATTTCGCGACAGGCCGGTGCCGAAATACATTTTCCAAAGGCGGTTCACGAAGACGCGCGCGGTGAGCGGATTTTCCGGCGCGGTCATCCAGTCGGCCAGATCAAGCCGCGTGGCGCGGGCGGGCTTCACAATCTGTTTGAGAAAATGCGGCGCGCCCGACTCGACGATTTCGCCGGAGTCATCCATCCAGTTGCCGCGCGCCAGCACGCGCATCACGCGCGGGGTGGTGGACTCGGAAACGAAACTTACGGGAATTTTCCCGGCGAGGGTCTCGCGCTCCGCCCTGGCGAGGTTGAGCTGCGAGCGCACCGCCTCAAGTTCGGGCGCAATGGTGCGGTAGAATTGGGCGATGGTTTTTTCGTGCGCTTCCTTGCGAGCGTCCCCGGTCAACTGCACGGCCGTGAGGACGTCAGCCGGAACGGCGGTCAGGGACACGCGGAAGCGACCGAGGTGCTGGCGGGGATGATCGGGACTGTGCCGAATGCGGACGGTGAAGAAGGCGTCGGGGGAACCGGTCAGGGTGCGGGCGAAGGTGTAGGCGGTGTTGCGACTTCGGCCCGGGAGAAAGCCAATGC
>CANMZY010000425.1:0-3134 GCA_947502425.1 Verrucomicrobiales bacterium | reverse complement strand
ACGCCGGCGGAATTGCAGGCGGTGGTCACGGATTTCGAGCGGGGATTTCTCGCGCGCGGCGTGCAGACGAACCGCGCGGCATACCGAAAAGTTTGAGCGACGGATCAAACGTCGATCACCGGACCGTTGCTGTCGTCATCCTTTTTCGGCGGCGGCTGGCCGCGCCGGACGGTGACGCGCGAGTTTCCGGTGCCCGTGACGGAGTTCAGAACAATCGAGACGAGGCTGATAACCAGCGCGCCCCAGAAGGCCGACCAGAAACCTTCGACGTGAAAATGTTTGCTGCCAAGCAACGCGCTGACGAGCAGCAGGAGAACGGCGTTGATGACCAGGGTGAATAATCCCAACGTGAAGACGAGGAGCGGCAGCGAAAGCAGCATGAGCAGCGGTCGGAGAAAGCTGTTCAACAATCCCAGGACGAGGGTGGCCACCAGCAAATCCAGCCAGTCACCGTACGTAATGCGGTCGCGCAAAATAACGGTCGCCACCAGCACGGCCAGCGTGCTGACCAGCCAGCGTTGCAAAAATTCTTTGAGCTTGGATGACATGCGCGAAACGTCCACCCGGACGAAGGGACGGTGCCGCAGTTGGCGCACGCTGACAAGCCGCTTGGTGCGATAACAAAGGGCGCGTCTGACTCGTAGCATCAGGCGTCCCGCCGCCCGGAATGCACGTTCGGTTCTAGGAGCAGTGATGGATGCCGGCAGCGCATTTGAACTTTCGCGCGCTGTTTCCGCCGGGCGGGACGCCACGGCTCTACGGCAGGCGGGGACGCCCGCCGCTACCCCCTACAACAACTGCACATGCAGATATTCCACCTGTGTCTCCGCCGTGAGCGCGACGCGTTCGAGGCTGGCCGGCAGCAGGCAGAACTGCCCAGGCCGCAAATCCACCTCGCCGTTCGGATGCGAAATTTTCAGACGCCCGCGCAGCAGGCCGAGGATTTGCAGCGACGCGCTCCGCAGATAAAACCGTTCGCCGCGCTTCACCTCGCAGGCATCGACGCTGAAGAGCGGATCGTTGACGAGGTAGCGGACGCGGATGAGCGGGTTGCGCGAATACTCGCTGCGGATGAGCGACGGCTCGAAGTCATTAAAGTCAATGCTGGCGAGCGATTGTGAGACGTGCAGTTCGCGCGGTTGGCCGTTGAGGCCAACACGGTTCCAGTCGAACACGCGATAGGTGGTGTCGGAGTTCTGCTGGATTTCAAACAGCACGCTGCCCGCGCCGAGCGCGTGCACGCGGCCGCTCGGCAGAAACATCGCGTCGCCGGCCTGCACAGGGATGCGATGAAAACATTCCGCCACTGTGCCGTCGCCGATCTTGCGCTCGAACTCCGCACGCGTGACGCCGCGCTGGAGACCGACGAACAGATCGGCCTCCGGCGTGCATTCGGTGAAATACCACAGCTCGGTCTTCGGTTCGCCGCCAAGCTGGGCGGCGAGCGCGGCGGGCGGATGCACCTGGAGGGAAAGTTTTTCGCGCGCGTCGAGAATTTTGACGAGCAGCGGAAATGATTTCGCATCGGCCCGCGCCGGCCCGAGCAGTTCCGCCGCGTGCTGTTCCATGAGCCAGCGCATATTTTTCCCGGCCAGCGGTCCGTTGGCGATGACGCTGACGCCTTCAGGTCGGTCGGTGATTTCCCATGATTCACCGATGAGTACGTCCGGCGGGAGCGGTTTGTCGTAAAGCTGCTCCAGGCGGCGTCCGCCCCAGACGCGCTCCTTGAGAATCGGCTGGAAGGTGAACGGGTAGAGAGAGCTCACGGATAATCAGGCGGCCACCGGCTGCTTTTCCTGAAAATGACCGTGGGCGCGGAATTTGGCGTAGCGCTGTTTTAGCCGTTCCTCGACAGAAAGTTTTTTGAGCGCCTCCAGATTTTTCAGGACGTGCGCCTGCAAATTGTCCGCGCTGACCTTGAGATCGTGGTGCGCGCCGCCAAGCGGTTCGGGGATGATCTCGTCGGCGAGGCCGAGTTCGAGCAGGTCTTTCGCGGTGATCTTGAGCGCGGCGGCGGCCTTGGCGGCGGCGGCACGTTCCTTCCAGAGAATGGCCGCGCAGCCTTCCGGGCTGATGACGGAATAGTAGGCGTTTTCCATGATGAGGACGCGGTCCGCCACGCCGATGCCGAGCGCGCCGCCGGAGCCGCCTTCGCCGATGACCACGGCGATGATCGGCACTTCGAGCAACATCATCTCGCGCAGGTTCACGGCGATGGCCTCGGCGATGTGGCGTTCCTCCGCGCCGATGCCGGGATAGGCGCCGGCGGTGTCGATGAGCGTGATGATGGGCAGGCCGAACTTGTCGGCGAGGCGCATCAGGCGAAGGGCCTTGCGGTAGCCTTCCGGGTGGGCGGAGCCGAAGTTGCGCCGGATGTTTTCCTTGGTGTCGCGGCCTTTTTGCGTGCCGATGACGACGACCTTGTGGCCGCCGATTTTGGCAAATCCGCCGACGACGGCGCGGTCCTCGGCGTAGAGCCGGTCGCCGTGCAATTCGCTGAATTCGGTGAAGGCCGTGCCGAGATAATCGAGCGTGAAGGGGCGCTTGGGATGGCGGGCCAGTTGCACGCGCTGCCAGGCAGTGAGGTCATTGAAGATTTGCCGCCGCGTCTCCTCGATCTTGCGTTCCATCTGCGCGACCTCCTCGTCGAAGTTCACGCCGATGCCGAATTGTTCGGGATGCTGCTTGAGTTCCTCCAGCTTGCGCTGGAGTTCAATGATGGGCTTCTCGAATTCAAGCTGATGTTTCATAAGGCGCGGGGAGCTTAGTTTTCCGGGGACAGACAGGCAACGAGGAATTCAGGGGCTTTACATCGGCCCCGGGAAACGCCCATCAATACTCCCGCCATGAAATCGTTTTACACCGGCCCTGTGATCAACACCGAGATGCTCGTCGTGATGCTCGAAAAGCACGGGATCGTCGCCACACAAGAATTCACCGAGCCCGGCCCGATCGACGACGGCGACCTCAACCGGCTGGCCAGCGTGTTCGTGGCCGAGGCCGATTACCCGCGCGCCCACGAGCTTTTCTACGTGGGCCGGCAGGATGAATTGTGAAAGATGCAACCGGTGGAGCGCGGCTGTGTCGTCCGCGACCAGCCGCAGCGGGTGGAAAGGCGGGGGGGATTAGAGAGC
>CANMZY010000424.1:0-3157 GCA_947502425.1 Verrucomicrobiales bacterium | reverse complement strand
ATTTCCCAACCGGGCGGTTTTAACCGCGGCAGCCGGCGCAATCTGACGCTGCGCTTGAGCGGAGACGACGGGGCCACCTGGCCGCACAGCCTGGTGCTCAACGAAGGCCTGGCCGGTTATTCCGGCATGGCCGTGACGAAGGAGGGCAAGATTCTCTGCGTCTTCGAAAACGGCGCGAAGGACTACTGCGAAAAAATTTCCGTCGTCCAGGTGGATCGCGCCGCGCTGGGCACCGAGCAGATTGCCCAAGCGGGGAAGCCGGCGGGGGAGGCGGTGGCGAGCAAGCCGCCGGCGAATCGAAATCCCGACAGCGTCGTCATCGGGGACGCAGAGTCGGAGCGTAAGCATGGGCTCAAGTCGGAAGGGAACGTGTCGAGCGGAACCTTCAACGACAAGATCTGGCGCCATGCGCGGAACGGCGGGTGGTTCAGCTACGATCTCGAGGTCCTGCCCGATCAACCCGCCACGCTGGTCTGCACGTATTGGGGCAGCGACCGCCGGCGCACCTTCGACATTCTGGTGGATGGGCAGAAGATTGCCACGCAGACGGTCAACCGGAATCAGCGCAACGAATTCTTCGAGGTTGAATACAAAATCCCCTTCGATCTGACGCGCACCAAGGAGAAGATCACCGTCAAATTCCAGTCCGAGCCAAACGGGGTCGCCGGGGGCGTCTATGGCTGTGTGATCAAGAAAGTCCCGTGATAAAATTGAAGCTAACACTTGTCTGGCTGGCCGTGTTGGGGAACTGCCTGCTGACGAATGGGACCGCCGCCGACCCGCCGACCGCTCCCCGGAAAATTTTCACCTGGAAGGATCTCTCCCTGCCCGAGTACGCCGGTTACGTCAGCACCCTTCGGTCCGCGGGCTGTCCCGAGAACCGGATTCGTGATGTGATTGTCGGCGACATCAATGAGATGTTTGACCAGGAGCGGCTGCAGGAAGCCATGGCGGCCAATGTCGATTGGTGGAAGGCGAATCCGCCGAGGCCGGTCGTGACCGAACCCGAGGCGGAGACGCGCGCCCGCCGGGAGTCGCTGCGCACCGAACTGCTCACGCGTCATCTCGGAGCCGACCGGACCAACGACCTCCGGCTGCCCCCGCTGGTTTCCGGCCTCAAGCACAGCCTGACCGGGCCCATGCTGGGCGCGTTGCCGATCGAAAAGCACGCCCGACTCATCAAGGTCTGCGATGAATATGCAGCGCATTTGAAAGCCTACCAGATGGCGCGTCGCGCCGAGGGCCAGCCATCCGACTACCTTGAGGAAATCAAGATTCGCGATGAAATGAGAAGCCAAGCGCGGACGCTGTTGACGGTGCGGGAGTACGAGGAATTTCTGGTGCATAACAGCGGTCATGCCTTCATGATGGGGTCGGAGTTGCGTCTTTTCGGCCCCACCGAGGAAGAGTTCAGAAATATTTTCGCCACCCTTGATCCGCACAAGGTCCGGATGCAGCAGGATTACGGCATCGAGAGGGCACTCAGCCCCCGTCAACTTGCGGGCTACCAGAAAAACTGCGACCTGGCCGTCCAGGAAATCCTGCCGCCGGAAAGGTTCAAACGCTACCAGTTGTCCCGCGATCCGTCCTACCAGCAGGCCTTCAACGCGGCGGCGAGAGACAAGCTCGAAGAGCAAGCTGTCTTGCGGCTCTATCAGGCCTATCGGGAGCAGGCCGTGCAACGGGAAAAAATCACCGGAGACAACGCCATCCCGCCAGAAGAAAAAGACCGGTTGTTCCAATCCATCAACCAGGAGTCCGAGCGTCTGCTCGCCGAGTTGGTCGCGGAAAAAGCCGGAGCCAGCAAGGTTCCGTGAGAGGTTGCCGATTGAACAGAAGTCAAAGTCCCGCGACCAAAGCGAAGAGGGCCAACGGTGACGCGGCCGCGCACGGGCCGGCGCGTCGGGCGCCAGCCGGGTCGGGTCCACGAAACAATTTTCGACCAGTCACCATGCCGTTCATCCGGGTCATCATTCCCTGCCTGCTCGCGCTGTCCGCCGGGGCCGCCGAAGTTCTGCCGGACGTTCCGGATGCCGTCGGGCGGGGCGGGATGGCGGCGGTGACCGTGCTCGAGACCGGCGGCCGCGAGGCGATTCTCGCCATTGGAGGCTCCAACTTTCCGGACAAGGCGCCGTGGGATGGCGGGATGAAAAAATTCTACGGAGACATTCTCCTCTTGAGCCGGAGCGACGGCCAGTGGAACTGGCGTAAAATTGGCGAGCTGCCCGGCCCCGTCGCCTACGCGGCTTTCTGCCCCACACCCGACCGCAAGGCGATGGTGCTTGCGGGGGGCTGCAACCGCACCGGCCATCTCGCGGATGTCTGGCTGGTGGGAAGCGACGGACGTTTCTCGAAACTCCCCGCCCCGCTCCCCGGCCCCCGCGCCTACGCCGGCCATGCGGTTTTCAACAACCGGCTGCAAGTTATCGGCGGCTCGGCGGAGCCAGACGCCCTCCACACTCAACTCACCTCGCTGACACTTGACCTGACCCGGCCCGACGAAGGCTGGCGCGCCGGAAAAAGCCATGACCCCATCGGCATTATTCCGCTAGCGGGAGCCACGGACAAAGGGATCTTTTTCGGCAGCGGGTGCGCTCTCTCCGCGGTGGAGGGGAAATCTTTCCGCACCTACCAACGAGATGTTTTTTTCACCAGTTCCAAGGGTCGGCCCAATCACGCGCTGCTGCCCCGCCCCAAGGCCGGCGCCGCCGGACCCGGTGTCGCCATCGGCCAGACTATCTTCTTTGTCGGCGGCGATGACGGCAGCCACTACTCCAAGCCGCCCAAGGACCATCCCGGACTCTCTCGCGACATCATCGCCATCGACACCGCCTCGCCCGAACTGCGGATGGAAATAGTCGGACAATGGCCGCATCCCATCGCCACCGCGCCGCTGGTTCGACTGGGCGATGATCTCGTCACCGTCAGCGGCGAGGACCGCCCGGGTTCACGCACGGCCAAAGTCACCCGCTGGGTCATCCCGGCCCGCTTCCGATGAACACGCCTTTCACCGCCGCCCGCACGGCCTGGTTTATCGTGTTCCTGCTCATGCCCGTGGCGTTGCTCAATTATCTCGACCGTCAGATGCTGGCCGCCATGAAGCCATCCATGATGTCCGATCTCCCGGACATTGGCACGAAGGCCAACTGGGGACTTG
>CANMZY010000423.1:0-3158 GCA_947502425.1 Verrucomicrobiales bacterium | reverse complement strand
GCCGGTGGTCTGGATCGGCGACGGGTCAACACGCGTAAGCCAGCACAAAACCAACGCGAACCATGACTGAACAACTCTGGCTTTGGATTGGCTTCAACACTTTTGTGTTGGTAATGCTGGCGCTGGACCTCGGCGTGTTCCATCGCAAGTCGCACGTCGTCTCGGTCCGCGAAGCCATGGCGTGGACGGTCGCGTGGGTCACGCTGGCGCTGCTGTTCAATCTCGGCGTGTGGCATTTCGCGGGGGCGGAGAAGGCGCTGGCCTTCACCACCGGCTACCTCATCGAGTATTCGTTGAGCGTGGACAACATTTTCGTCTTCGCACTGCTGTTCTCGTATTTCGCCGTGCCGCCGAAGTTCCAGCACCGGGTGCTGTTCTGGGGCATCCTCGGCGCGCTGGTGCTGCGGGCCATCATGATCGGGGCGGGCACGGTGCTCATCGCAAAATTCGCGTGGATCATCTACGTGTTCGGCGCGTTCCTCATTTTGACCGGGATCAAGATGATCGTGAAACGGGAGGAGGAGATTCATCCCGAGCGCAACCCGGTCGTGAAGTGGTTCAAGAAACTCATGCCGGTGACCAGTGATTATCGCGAGGACAAATTCTTCGTGCGCGAGAACGGCGTGCGCATGGCCACGCCGCTGTTTGTGGTGCTGTTGCTGGTCGAAATCTCCGACGTGATTTTCGCCGTGGATTCCATCCCGGCCATCTTCGCGGTCACGACCGACCCGTTCATCGTCTATACGTCGAACGTGTTCGCCATCCTCGGCCTGCGCTCGCTGTATTTCGCGCTGGCGGGCGTGATGGACAAGTTCCATTACCTCAAGATCGGTCTGGGCGTGGTGCTGACGTTCGTCGGCGTGAAGATGCTGCTGGCGCACACGGCGTGGAAGATTGACACGCTGGTGTCGCTGGGCGTGATCGTGTTCACCCTGGCTGCGTCGGTGGTGATGTCGCTGCTGCGTCCGAAGAAGACGGTCATCCCGGCCGTGTCTCCCAAAGCGGAGAGTTGACCCGACCGCAGCCAATACATCTCATGCAACCACTGATTGAAGGCGTGCGCCCTTCGCCATCCAAGACGCGGGCGGCGATCACGCTCGGCATCATCGGCGGCGGCCAGCTTGCCAAGATGACCGCGCAGGCGGCCGCGCAGTTTGGTTGCGAGGTGGTGATCCTGGAACGGCAGTCCGAATTTCCCGCCGGCAGTCTCGCCACCCAGACGCTTCTCGGCGATTGGGATGATCCGGATTCATTGCTCGAACTCGCGGCGCTGGTGGATGTCGTCACGTTGGAGAATGAGTTTGTGGACGCCGCCGCGCTGGCCGTGCTGGAGCAGCACGGCCACACCCTCTGGCCGTCGTCTACCACGATGCGTCTCATTCAGGATAAGTTCGTCCAGAAACAAACGCTCGCCGCTGCCGGTCTGCCCGTGCCCGGAATGCGCGCCGTGGAGCGGATTGAAGACGTCGCGGCGGCGGTTGCCGAGTGGGGTTTTCCCTTCCTGCTCAAAGCCCGGCGCAACGCCTACGACGGCAAGGGCAACGCCACGCTGCGCTTCGAGGCGGACCTCGAGGCCGCGTGGGAGAAACTGGGCGGGCATCGCGGAAACCCCTTGTTCGCGGAGCAATTCTGTCCGTTCACCAAGGAACTGGCCGTCATCGTCACGCGCGGCATCCACGGTGAAGTCACGACCTATCCCGTGGTGGAAACCGTGCAGCGCGATCACGTCTGCCACGTCGTGCTCGCGCCCGCGCCTGTCACTCCCGAAATCGCCGGACGCGCGGCAGAACTCGCGCGCCGCGCCGTGGCCGCCGCGGCCGCCGTGGGCAGCTTCGGTGTCGAAATGTTCCTGATGCCCAGTGGCGAAATCGTCATCAACGAACTTGCGCCGCGCGTCCACAACTCTGGCCATTACACCATCGAAGCCTGCGAGTGTTCACAGTTTGAAAATCATCTCCGCGCCGTGCTCGGCTGGCCGCTGGGTTCGCCCGCGCTGCGCGCGCCTGCCGCCGTCATGGTCAACCTGCTGGCGAACGCCGATGGTCCGGGAACGCCGCAAGGACTGGCGGAAGCGTTGCGCGTGCCCGGCGCGCACGTCCACATTTACGGCAAAGCGCGCAGCGGCAAAGGCCGCAAGATGGGTCACATCACCGCGCTCGGCGCGACACACGAAGAAGCATTGGCCGTCGCCCAACGCGCCGCCGATTGCATTCGTTTCGGTTAAACAAAATGAAAACGAAAACTCCCAATTCAAAAACAGAAACTCCGGCCCGTCCGCCGCAGGTCGGCATCATCATGGGCAGCGATTCCGACTGGCCGACGATGAAGCTAGCCGACGACGCCTGCACCGAGTTCGGCGTGCCTTGCGAAGTGCGCGTCGTCAGCGCGCATCGCACCCCGGTGGATATGGTGCGGTATGCGCGCACAGCGGCGTCGCGCGGCCTGAAAGTCATCATTGCCGGCGCGGGCGGGGCGGCGCATCTGCCCGGGATGGTTGCCAGCCTCACGCCGCTGCCAGTGATCGGCGTGCCGATCCAGAGCAAGGCCCTCAATGGTCTGGATTCGCTGCTCTCCATCGTGCAGATGCCTTCGGGTGTGCCGGTCGCCACCGTGGCCATCGGCGGCGGACGCAACGCCGGATTGCTAGCGGTAAAAATCCTGGCCGTCGGCGACGCCGGACTTCAGCAACGCCTGGTTGAATTCATGAAGCGCATGGCGCGGGAATCCCGCGCCAAAACCCGGTCGCTGACCGTTTCACCGCCCCACGCGAGCCGTTCCCAACCAACAGAGGCAGCCGCCGCTGCTGCAACCAATACTTCCCATGCAACGACTCATTGAAGGCGTCCACCGATTCCAGCGCGAGCAGTTCGGCCAATACCGCGCGCTCTTCCAGAAACTTTCCGGGAAGGGCCAGAGTCCGGAAACCCTCTTCATCACCTGCTCGGACTCGCGGGTGCTCGCCGAGTTAATCACCCAAAGCCAACCGGGCGATTTGTTCGTGGTGAAGAACGTCGGCAACATCGTGCCGCCCTCCACCGTCAGCGGCGACACCAACTCCACGGCCGCAGCCATCGAGTTCGCCGTGCAGGTGCTCCGGGTGAGCGACATCATCGTGTGCGGCCATTCCCAGTGCGGCGCAGTGGCGGCGCTGATGGCCG
>CANMZY010000422.1:0-3169 GCA_947502425.1 Verrucomicrobiales bacterium | reverse complement strand
TGAAACGGCGGGAGTATTCGCCCTCGCGTTCCTATCACTATCAGCGGCGGGTGCGAAAATTGGTGTTCTAAACATGAAATCCTTATTTCAACGGCAGTGCACCCCGGCCCTCTCCCCCGAGGAGAGGGTGGGCAACGTGGCGTGGTTGGAAAATTCGCACGCGCTGGTGTCGCCGCCGCCTTTTCATCCTTCACCAGAAAAATCGCACGCCCACTTGGCGCGTCTGTATCGCCAAAATGCGGCCATCCGTTCTCCCTCTCCTCGGGGGAGAGGGCCGGGGTGAGGGCGAGCGTTCCACTCACTTTCCTCCTGCGCAACCAAACCCCGCAAGCTTTGGGGTTGACCGCAGCGGGCAAAGACCGATTTAATATACACACCGCTGGGCAATAATTAGATCGATAATATGCAAAACCCTCTGTCAAAACTGTCCGTCCAAATCTTCGCCGACGGCGCGGACAAGAAAAGCATGTTGGACCTCTACGCCAACCCGCTCATCCAGGGCCTGACCACCAACCCCACGCTCATGCGCAAGGCCGGCATCACCGATTACGAGGCCTACGCCAGGGACGTGCTGCAAAGCGTGCAGGACAAACCCATCTCCTTCGAGGTTTTCTCCGACGATTTCCCGGAGATGAAACGCCAGGCGCTCAAGATCGCCTCCTGGCAGAAAAATGTTTTCGTCAAAATCCCCATCACCAACACCCGCAGCGAATCCTCCCTCCCCCTCATCCGCGAACTCGCGCAACAGGGTGTGCAGTTGAACATCACTGCCATCCTCACGCTCGACCAGGTGCGCGGTGTGGCGGCGGTGCTGAACCCGTCGGTCGCGTCGGTCGTCTCCGTTTTTGCCGGGCGCATCGCCGACACGGGCGTCGATCCTGATCCGCTCATGCGCGCCAGCCGTGAACTGCTTGTCCAGCAGCCCAAGGCCGCCCTGCTCTGGGCCAGCGTCCGCGAGGTCCTGAACATTTTCCAGGCCGACGCCTGCGGCTGCCAGATCGTCACCGTGCCGCACGACATTTTGCACAAGGCGATCAAGATGGCCGGCACCGACCTGGCCGCGCTCTCGCTCGACACCGTGAAAATGTTCGCGAGCGACGCGGCGGCGGCGGGCTTCTCCGTCTAATTTTTCCCGGCTGCGAACATGAAAGCCGCCCTGGCCCAGATCAATCCCACCGTCGGCGACCTCGCCGGCAACGAGGCAAAAATTCTTGCCGCCTACCGTCGCGGCGTCGAGGCCGGCGTGGAACTGGTGATCTTTCCCGAACTGGCCGTGTGCGGTTATCCGCCGCGTGACCTGCTTCACAAAAGCCAGTTCATCTCGCAAAACCAGTCAGTGCTCGAACGGCTCGCCGCCGCCACTGGCACGGTCGGTTTGCTTGTCGGCTACGTCGGCAAGAACTCAACCCGCCCCGGCCGCGAAGCCACCAACGCCGTTGCGCTCCTGCAAAACGGAAAAATTCTCGCCACGCGCGTCAAGTCGCTGCTCCCGACCTACGACGTGTTTGACGAGGATCGTTACTTCGAGCCGGCGCAGGAAAATTCCCCGGTCGAATTCAACGGCCAAAAAATCGGGCTGACTATCTGTGAAGACGTGTGGAACGACGAGGATTTCTGGCAGGACCGCCGCTATCGCAGTAATCCTGCCGCCGAGCTCGTCGCCGCCGGCGCGAAAATTATTTGCAACGTCTCCGCCTCGCCGTGGCATCTGGGCAAAAACAAGGTCCGCCACGAAATGCTTCGCAGCCTCGCGGCCAAAACCAAATGTCCGCTGCTTTACTGCAACGTCGTCGGCGGAAACGACGAACTGGTCTTCGACGGTTCGAGCCTCGCCTTCAACGCCACCGGGCAGATCGTCGGCGCGGGCGCAATGTTCGCGGAAGATTTTATCGTGGTGGACACGGCCAGCATCGCGGCCGTCGCGCCGGCGCCGATGCCGGACGAGGAAAAAATTTACAAGGCGCTCGTGCTGGGCCTGCGGGATTACCTGCACAAATGCGGTTTCAAATCGGCGGTGCTCGGCCTGAGCGGCGGCATCGACTCGGCGATCACGGCCGTCATTGCGGTTGATGCGCTCGGCAAAGAAAACGTGCGCGGCATTTCGCTGCCGTCGGAATTTTCCTCGCAGGGCAGTCTCGATGATGCGCGCATTCTCGCGCAGAATCTCGGCATCCAATACGGCGTGATTCCCATCCAGCCGATGTTCGCCGCCGTGCGGGCGCAGTTGAAAGAGTTGTTCGCGGGCCGACCGGAGGACACCACCGAGGAAAACATCCAGGCGCGACTGCGCGGCGTGACCTTGATGGCGATGTCGAACAAGTTCGGTTCGCTGCTGCTCACCACCGGCAACAAGAGCGAGTTGGCCGTCGGCTATTGCACGCTCTACGGCGACATGTGCGGCGGCCTCGCGGTGATCAGCGATGTGCCGAAGACGATGGTTTACCGGATTTCCAACTGGGTGAACCGCGAGCGCGAAATCATTCCGGCCGCCTCGATCACCAAGCCGCCCAGCGCCGAGCTGCGCCCCGACCAGACCGACCAGGATTCGCTGCCGCCCTACGACGTGCTCGACGCGATTCTGGAAAAATACGTGGTCGAGTGCCGTTCCTCCGACGAGATCATCCGGGCCGGCTTCGACGAGGCGACGGTGCGGCGCGTGGTGCGGCTGATTGATTTCAACGAATACAAACGCCGCCAGGCTGCGCCCGGCTTGAAGGTGACGAGCAAGGCGTTTGGCGTGGGCCGGAGAATTCCGATTGCGCAGCGCTACCGTGAAATCTAAAATCGCTGTTCAAAGACCTTCGACAGCACCATGAACTTCGCCGAATTCAGATTTTGGGAACTGTTCCTCAGTGCGCTGGCGGTTCTGTTGCTTTTGCGCCTCGGCCTTGGCCGTGTGCGTCCACAGGCGCTGGTGCTCTTCGACAAGCTCGCGCTTCTGGGCCTCGGTCTGTTTCTGCTGCTGTGCGTAAGTGCGGTGACGTTCGTGATTTTCCTGGTGATCTCGGTCGGCAGCTACGCGGGGCTGGCCTGGGTGCTCCGGCATCAGGAGCAGCAACGCCGGCGATATTTGCTCGTGCTCATTCCACTGCAATTGCTGCCCTTGTTCTGGTACAAGTAAGCGGACTTCGCCGCCAACCATGTGCTGGGGTTGCAACTTGAACCCCTG
>CANMZY010000421.1:0-3170 GCA_947502425.1 Verrucomicrobiales bacterium | reverse complement strand
AACAACAGCGGCAGCAACGGCCTCACCAGCAAGCTCAACCTGCCCGCCACCGTGAACACCATCTACTGGATCGCCGTGGACGGCGCGAACAGCAACACCCCCGCCTTCGGTCCATACCGCGGCAGCATCACCCTCCACTACCGCCTTGTCCAGCCGCTCACCATCACCAACCTCGTCTCGACCACCAACAACAACGGCCGCGTCATTTTCAAGGTGAACAGCACGCCCAACCTCCTCACCAAGGTGCAGGCCAGCACCAACCTCAGCACGACCAACTGGATGGCGCTCCTCACCAACACCCCGGTCTCCGGCTCCTTCAGCTTCACCAACACCAACACCCTGGCTCTGCCGAAAAGATTCTACCGGGCGATCAACCAGTTCTGACGCCGCTGCACCGTCGAGAGAAACTCCACCAGATCGCGCCGCTCGGTCTTGGCAAGCAGCTTCACCAACTCCTCCGGCATCGCCGAAAGTCCGCGATCCCGCGATTTGATTTCTTGCTTCGAGAACATCAACAACCGGCTGTCCTCCGGAGAAGAGGAGCCAGCCGGGAACGGAGCCGCCGGGCGGGAGAAAACGCGGCGCGGGCGGGCGGCGGAGAGCGGCGCTGGCTCGCGCGGCAATTCCGGCAAAAAATGTTTAGCCATCAGGCCGCTTCGTCGTGTTAAACTTTCGCGCATGAATTTACCGACCGTACCTGTCGAATTTAGCGATCCGATCAACGCGCAGATTCTCGCCGTGAGCGAGGATCGCATCCAGGGCTTTCAACGCGATCCGCTCGCCGAAATCGCGCGGCTCTCCGGCGTGGACTTGCCCATCGTGCTGGAGCGCATCCAGGCGATGCTCCGCGCGGGCAACATCCGCCGGGTGCGCCAGACGCTGCTCGCGACCAACCTCGCCAACGGCGCGCTCGTCGCGTGGGAGGTGCCGGAGGACAAGCTTAACGCCGCGTTCGACTGGATGTTTCAGCAGGACCCGTTCAGCGGCCACGTCGTCACCCGCTCGACGGACGCCGCCACGCCCGGGTCGACTTACCGCCTCTGGACGACGCTCAAGGTGCCGCAGGGTTTTTCGTTGCAGAAGCACTGTGAGTTTCTCGTGGCGAAGACCGGCGCGAAACGATTTGTGCTGCTTCCGGCGAAACGGCTGTTCGCGCTGGGCGTGGGACACGTCCGGCGACGCGGCATGGAACCGGGCAGCAAGGCCGACGCGCCGGCGGAAGTCACCGTCGTCACGACCACGACGTTGAACGATCTGGAGTGGCGCATTCTCACCGCGCTGAAACGTGAGTTCGAGCCGGAGGAACTGGGGCCGAATCTGTGGGACGCTCGCGCCGAGGAGGCGGGCGTGCCGTTGGCGACGTTTCTGGAAGTGGCCGAGGATTTGAACCGCCGCAAAGTCATCGGGCGCTTCTCGACATTCCTCGAACACGTCAAGCCGCAGAGCGACGGCGAGCGCGTCACGCGATTCAACGCACTCTTCCACTGGGCCGTGCCCGCCGGACGCGAGATCGAGACCGGCCGCGAAGTGGGCCGCCATCACATCATGACGCACGCCTACTGGCGCGAAGGCGGGCCGGAGTTTCGCGACGTGAACGTCATGGGCGTCGCGCATGGCACGGACAAAACGCTCGTCCTCGCGCACAAGGCGGCCATCGACGCGCATCTTGCGAGCATCGGAATTCCCGTGAGCTACACGAATGTTTTCTGGGGTGGCCGCAGCGAGATCAAGCCGAGTGAAATCTCGCCGTTCGCCTATCGCGACTGGTGCCGCAGCGTGGGGATCGATCCTGAGAAAATGCGCGAGTGAGGCGCGTGGTGGGGCGGCGTGGCCGCGCCGAAGAAGCCCGTCAACACGTTCCGGGGCGAGATGCCTGCCCACTGCCTTGCCTCCGTCTCCAAAACCACCCCTCCCGCACCGTCAGATTTTAATTTTGAACTTCTCGCCATTCTTGAGCGACTGGCAGAACGCCGCCATCAGCTCGGGGATTTTCTTCAAATCTTTCAGGCTCACCAACTCGACCGGCGAGTGCATGTAACGGTTCGGCAGGCTGATCAATGCCGAGGGGATTCCGCCACGTGTCCAGAAAATCGCGTCCGTGTCCGTGCCGCTCGTGGCGGACATTGCCTCGTGTTGCAGTGGGATTTTTTGCTTCGCCGCCACCACTTCGAGACGCGTGACGATCTCGCGGTGGTTGCAGCCGCCGTGCGTGATGGCCGGGCCGGCCCCGATCTTCACGTCGCCATGCTGCTCCTTGCTCACCGTCGGATAATCCGTGGCGTGCGTCACGTCCACGACGAGCGCGAGATCAGGCTGGAGCGAATACGCGATCTGCCGAGCCCCGAACAGGCCGACCTCCTCCATGATGTTCGAGACCGCGCAAATTTCCGCGTGCACCTTCGTCTTGCTTTCGCCGAGCAGCCGCAACGTCTCCGCCACGGCAAAGGTCCCGATGCGGTTGTCGAACGCGCGCGCCACGGCCAGATCGCCGCGCAGCACGTCAAAGCCCTGCTCGATCGTGATGAGATCACCGACGCGCACGAGCTTCTTCGCCTCCGCCGCGCTGCCCGCGCCGATGTCGATGAACAGGTCGTGAATTTTCGGCGCCTTAGGTTCGCCCTCGGTTTTCGTGAGGTGCGGCGCGACGTTGCCGACCACGCCCTTGACCGGCCCGCCCGCCGTGTGAATGACGACGCGCTGCGCCCGCGTGACGATGGGATCGATGCCGCCGACTTTGCGCACGTAAATGAAGCCGTCGGCATTGATGAAATTGACGGTCATCGCGATTTCGTCGGCGTGGCCGGCGAGCATCACGCGCGGCGAGCCGCCCTTGTTCAGCACCGCCACGCAGTTGCCGTAGGCGTCGGAAAACGTCTCGTCGGCGAACTGCCCGGCGTAATCCATCCACACGCGCTGGCCGCGCGCCTCGTGCCCGCACGGGCTAGGCGTTTCGATAAGGTTTTTGAGAAAAGCGAGAGATTCGTTGCGCATGGGCCGAGAATAAAGGCAAAAGGCAAAAGGTGAAGGGCAAAAGGTGAAGGGCAAAAGGTGAAGACGGGGTTCCTGATGAAATGATTTGAAGCGCAGGCCCCGACCTGAAAGTATTTGTTTCACCAAGTCATACATGAACCTGTTCCAATCGAACCCTCAGGTCCATCCAGGCACCAACC
>CANMZY010000420.1:0-3171 GCA_947502425.1 Verrucomicrobiales bacterium | reverse complement strand
GCCGGACTCCCGCACGTCGCAAAAATATTCGTGGCCTGCGCCATCCAGGACGGTGACCCGCTCGCCGCGCCCGAGGCGCAGGACGTGCCGCGCGTGATGCGCCTCGGTGTCGCGCAGCACGAGCCGCAGTTCGCGACATTCTTCGGGCGGCAGATAGAAACGGTGCATGACGGAATTTGAAACCGCCGACGGAGAGGGGCAATCAATTTCCGCTCCTGATCCACAACAAACCGCTTGACCGCCGGACCCGGGCGCAATCAATGTCCGCCTCCAGTCAGGGTGCGCGCCCAACCGTCGTATAGTGCAAAACACCAATGGCCAGACCGCCCAAACCGCCGCGCCGTCCGTTCTTCGGGATTCGCCTGTCGCCGGTCGGGATCATCACGGTCGTTCTCCTGCTGGTGGCGCTGTGTCTCCTGATTTGTTTTCTGACGGACCTGACTTTTTTCCCGAAATGGCGTCCCAACGGTTTTTGGGGTTAAGCCGCCTGGAATCGCCGCCGGGCCGCCGTGATGTCCTGCCCGATCTGTTCCTTCAGAGTTTCCAGTGAGGCAAACTTTTGCTCGTCCCGCAGCTTCTCCACGAAGGTGATCTCCAGCTCCTGTCCGTAAAGATCGCCGGAAAAATCCAGCAGATGTGCCTCCACGCGCAACTCCGGCCCGGGCGCTTTCACGGTGGGCCGGTGGCCGATGTTCAGCACGGCGCGATGCCGCCGGCCGCCGTGGTAGGCGTGGATGGCGTAAACTCCCGGCGGCGGCGTCAACCGCCCGGTCACGTCCACGTTCGCCGTGGGAAAACCAAGCTGGCGTCCGAGTTGGTCGCCGCGCACCACCGTGCCGGCCAGCGCGTATTCGCGGCCGAGCAGTTCCCCCGCGCGATCCAGCCGGCCCGCGCCGACCGCCTCGCGGATGCGTGTGCTGCTGACGGGTTCGCTGTCGAGCGCGACCGCGCCCAAGCCGTGGACGGTGAAGTGCATTTTCGCGCCGAGCGCTTTGAGCAGCGTCACGTTGCCGCCGCGTTGGTGGCCGAAGGTGAAATCACTCCCCACGCTCAGGCTGTGGATTTTTTCGAAATCGCGCGCCAGGCCGAAGATGAACTCCTCGCCGGTCAGTTCGCTGAACGCCTGGTCGAACGGGATGACGAGCGAGGAGTCCGCGCCGAGCGCGGCGATGGCCCGCAGTTTTTGCGGCAGCGAATAGATGAGCGGCGGGGTGCGGGCCGGGGCGACCACGGCATTGGGATGGCGGTCGAAGGTGATGACCACGGCCAGGGCCTCCTGCTGTTCGGCGTCCGCCACCGTCTGGCGGATGACCTGCTGATGGCCGAGATGCACGCCGTCGAAGACGCCAATGGCCGCGCAGACTTTGCGCGTGCCCGGCTGCAGTTCGGCGGCTTGTTGGATGATCTTCATTGCGCAAGCCGGAGTGCCAGTCTTCTCCCTCTCGTCCCCAAAAGGAGGAGAGGGCCGGGGTGAGGAGGGACATTTTTATTGAGCATCCCCTCACCCCAACCCTCTCCCCGTCCGACGGGGAGAGGGAGAAGAGGCGCACGATCATCGGCCAGCGGCAGCTTATGGCAAGGAGCGGAATGTCCCGCATTCACAAGATGATTTTTGGCGACAGAAAAATTCACGGGAGATTTTATTCGGCTCGGCTCAATTGCAGGAATGGGATCACGCGCTTCTCCAGTTCGGCGGGCGACAGGTTCATCACTTCCTCGAACTCGATGGCGTCCGCCACGTCGAACTTGCCGGAGACCGCGCGTCGCAGCGTTTTGAGATGCGCGCCGCAGCCGAGTCGCTGGCCGAGATCGTGCGCGAGACTGCGCACATACGTCCCCTTCGTGCAGGCCACGCGGAACCGCGCGAACGGCTCCGCGTAATCGGTGAAGCGGAAGGTGTAGATGTGGATCATCCGTTCCTTGCGCTCCACTTCCAGGCCTTTGCGCGCGAGCTTGTAGAGCGGTACGCCCTTGATTTTCACCGCGGAAACCATCGGCGGCAATTGCATCTGGTCGCCCACAAATTTGTCCGCCTCGGCGTTCAACAATTCCAGCGTTAAGGGTGGCACCGGCTGCGAACCGGTCACCTCGCCGTCCGCGTCGAAGCTGTCCGTCGTCTCGCCGAACTTGATCGTGCCTTCATAGACTTTGTCGGAGGACATGAGTTTTTCGGACAACTTCGTGCCGCGTCCCAGCACGATGATGAGCAGGCCGGTGGCGTTCGGATCGAGGGTGCCGCAATGGCCGACCTTCTTGATGCGGAACTGGCGGCGGATCGCGTCCACGATGTCGTGCGAGGTCGGGCCGGCCGGCTTGTCGATCAGGATGGCTCCGTCGAGCGTGTCAAATGGTTGCATGTATCAATGTGTCCGGCACCGGTGCGGCGTCGGGGGCGCAGTGTAGGTGCGGAGGTTTGGCGGGTTCAACCGTAATTTAAAATCAGGCGTGGCCACCACCGCGGAGCGTTTTTTCCGCCGGGCGGAACGCACCGGCTCCACGGCAGGCGGGACGCGCGCCGCCACGGGTTGCGGGGATGCGGACTTGCCAAAGCGGTGGGTGTGACCTAAGAGATGCCCGCCTCGGAACGCCAGTTTAGCTCAGTGGTAGAGCAACGGTTTTGTAAACCGTCGGTCGTCGGTTCGATCCCGACAACTGGCTCCAGGATCGTCCTCCTTCTTCTGCTTCAGCCGTGACGATCCAACTGCGAAATTTTTTTACCACGGATGAACACGGATGGACAGGGATGAGAGGCCTGATTTTCAAGCTAGGATCGTGTCACTGGAAAGGGGGCCGGGCTGTTTTTTTATCCTCGTTGGTTGTTGATCGAGAACATCCGTGTTCATCCATGTCCATCCGTGGTTGCAACTGCATGGTTCCGTTTCAGCGCGCCGGCGGGTGCGCCAGATAATCCTGATAGGCGAGGCCGATGCCGGTCTCCAGATCCACTTCCGGTTTCCAGCCGAGCGCGAAGAGGCGCGAGGAATCCATCAGCTTGCGCGGCGTGCCGTCGGGCTTGGAGGTGTCCCAGAGAATTTCACCGGTGAAACCGGTGGCGCGTTGCACAAGGCCGGCCATTTCGCGGATGGTCAGCTCCTGGCCGCTGCCGACGTTGATGAACTGTTCCTCGCTATAATGGCGCATCAGAAACAGGCACGCGCTAGCGAGGTCGTC
>CANMZY010000419.1:0-3173 GCA_947502425.1 Verrucomicrobiales bacterium | reverse complement strand
GCGAGCCTTCCTCCGTGGAGCGAATCACTCTATGAATCCATCAAGACCCGCCTCCGTGACCTTCCGACAAGCAATCCTCGATGAACCTGCCGAACTATTTTTTGGCGGACCTGCCGCCTGAAGCCACGCTGACCGCCGCGATGATCACCGAGGCCTGCCAGACGTTGAAGCGCAACCGCGCGCAATATCTCGCCGGCCGCTCGACGCACGACCTGATCGGCGTGATCGCCGAGGTGGCGGAAAGCTGGCTGCAAACGGAATCCCCCTTTCGCCAGCTCGCGCTGGAACTCGGCCCGGCGGCGACCGGTTTTTCCGAAGCCACGCTGGCCGGCGGACTGGACCAGTTTTTCCGGCAGCTCACGGCGGAACATTTGCAGGCGCTGGTCGCGCAAGACCTCGGCCACGCCCAGCGCCTCGATGAACCGTCCGCATCGCCCGCCGAGCACAAAGCCCGGCGGGCCGCAATCGCCCGCGGTCCGGAGCTGCTCGTCCACATCGCCGCCGGAAACATTCCGAACGCCGCGCTGTCCAGCCTCGTGCTCGGACTGCTCACGCGCTCGGCGCAGTTCATGAAATGCGCGCAGGGCGCGACGCTGCTGCCGCGTTTGTTTGCACACTCGCTTTACGAACTGGAACCGAAACTCGGCGCGTGCCTGGAAATCGCCGAGTGGCGCGGCGGCACGACGGAACTGGAAGCCGCACTGTTCGCCGAGGCGGATGGCGTCACGGCCACGGGCAGCGACCAGACGCTCGCGGACATCCGCCGACGGCTGCCTGATCGCGTGCGATTCCTCGGCCACGGCCATCGGGTCAGTTTCGGATTCATCGCCCACCAGGCCCTGGAAGGTTTTCACGCGAAGAAAGTTGTCACGCGCGCCGCCGATGACGTGGTGGCGTGGGATCAGCGCGGCTGCTTGTCGCCGCACGTTCTCTACGTCGAGCACGGCGGCGGGCTGAGTGCGGAACAGTTCGCCGAAATGCTCGCCTCGGAACTTGCGCGGCGCGAAGCCTCGACCCCGCGCGGCGCGCTGGACACGCACGCAGCGGCAACGATTGTCTCGCGCCGCGCGTTCTACGAAGTGCGCGCCGCTCATTCGCCGGAGACGCGCCATTGGTGCAGCGAAAACTCCACGGCCTGGACGGTGGTTTACGAAACCGACCCGCGCTTTCAACTCTCCTGCCTGAACCGGTTCATCTACGTGAAGGGCGTGACGAGTCTGCGGGAGGCAATCGAAGCCGCCGACCCGGTGCGCGGCCAGGTTTCGACCGTCGGCGTGGCGGCGCCGGAAGTGCGGATGCAGGAACTGGCTTTGGCGCTGGCCCGGTGGGGCGCAACGCGCGTCTGTCCGCTCGGCCAGATGCAGAACCCGCCGCTGACCTGGCGGCACGACGGACGGCCCGCGCTCGGCGATCTGGTGACATGGACGGATGTTGAATTTTGAAAATTATGAAAATGGAACTGCGAAAATCGTTTCAGTTTGAAGCCGCGCATCTGCTGCCGCTGCTGCCGGCGGACCACAAATGCCGCCGCCTCCACGGCCACAGTTTCCAGGTGGAGATCGCCGTGACGGGCGAGTGCGATCCGAAGCTCGGCTGGCTGATGGATTACGCGGACCTGTCCGCCGCGTTCAAGCCGCTGTGGAAACAGCTCGACCATTATTATCTCAACGAAATTCCCGGCCTGGAAAATCCCACGAGCGAAGTGCTCGCCGTCTGGATCTGGGAACGGCTCAAGCCGCAAGTGCCGCTGCTCACCGAAGTGGTGGTCGCGGAAACCTGCCAGTCGCGCTGCGTCTATCGCGGGTGAAAGCGTGAACGAAGCGCGGCGTTCACGCCGCCTAACGCACGCAGCAGAAGCGGGCAGGCATTCCCGGCGTTGCAATGCAATGGACGTTGAAGCGGGCTGAAGCCCGCGCTCCACCACTCAATTGAACGAACCTCATCAGTCGGTGAATTTTTCCCGCAGGTGTTCGAGGTGATACTTCGCCTGCGTCGTTTCGCCGGTGGCCTGCTTCATCAGTTCCGGCGGTTTCAGACACGAGCCGTGCGCGTGAATTTTTTCCCGAAGCCACGTACGCAGGGTCTGGTAACGGCCCGCGCCCAGTTCCTCCTCAAGGCCGGGATGGTCGAACTGCGCGCGCCGGAAAAGCTGCGAGGCGTTTAGATTGCCCAGCGTGTAGGTCGGAAAATAACCAAGACTGCCGTGGCTCCAATGAATGTCCTGAAGACAGCCGAGAGTGTCGCTTGGAACTTTCAGCCCGAACATTTTTTCAAACTCCGCGTTCCACACCGCCGGCAGATCGGCCACGGGCAGTTCGCCTTCGATCAGTTTCAACTCCAGTTCAAAACGCAGGATGATGTGCAGATCATAGGTCACTTCGTCCGCCTCGGTGCGGATGAACGACGGCGCGACGCGGTTGACGGCGGCGGTGATCTGCTCCGGTGAAAATTGTTTCAAGCGCGGGAAATGCCGGCAGGCCGCAGGAAACCAATGGCCCCAAAACGCGAGACTGCGACCGACATGGTTTTCCCAGAGACGCGATTGCGACTCGTGAATGCCGAGCGACACCGCCGCGCCCGCCGGCGTGCCGTGATCTTCGAGCGGCAATCCCTGGTCGTAGAGGCCGTGGCCGGTCTCGTGCAAAATGCCGTAGAGCGACTCGGTGAAGTCCTGCTCGTGGTAGCGCGTGGTCATGCGGCAGTCGCCCGGGCCGACGCCCGAGCAGAACGGATGCGCCGCGGTATCAATGCGGCCCGCGTTGAAGTCGAAGCCGAAACCCGCCGCCACTTCGCGGTTGAAGGCCTGCTGCGCGGCGATTGGATACTCGCCCTCGAGCAGCGTCGCCGGCACGGAACGGGAACGTTCCACCGCCGGGCCGAGCAGCTTCACGATTTCGGGACGCAGCTCCGCGAAAAGAATTTTCAACTGCGCCGCGCGCGTGCCGGTTTCGTAGCCTTCGAGCAGCGCGTCGTAACGCGAGGTCTCGTAGCCCCAGCGGTCGGCCATCTGGCGGTTGAGATCGAGAATTTTTTCGAGGTGCGGCTGGAAAATGGGGAACTCGGATTTGCGCCGTGCCTCGACCCAGGCCTCGCGGGCGAAGCTGCGGGCGCGCTGAAATTCCTCGACCAGTTCCGGCGGCAGCTTCGTCGCGCGGTCATAGGCGCGACGCCAT
>CANMZY010000418.1:0-3192 GCA_947502425.1 Verrucomicrobiales bacterium | reverse complement strand
GCGGATGACTGGGTGGCAAAGCTCGCGCCCGCCACGCCGGACGACGAACGGTTGCTGCTGGAAGTCATCGGCGTCTATGAATCGCACGAGGTCGCCCGCCCTGCCCTGCTCGCGAAGCTGCTCGCGGCGAAAGATCCGCGCGTCCGCGCCTACGGGGCGCGCGTGGCCGGAATGTGGGCGGAGAAATTGCCCGACGCCGCAACGCTCCTGACCGCGGTCGTGAAAGACGAGAATCCCCGCGTGCGCCTGGAAGCGGTCGTCGCCGCGAGCTATCTCGGCAAGCCCGCCGCCGCGGAAGTCATGACGAAGGCGCTCGACTTGCCAACGGACAAATTCATCGACTACGCGCTGCGCCTGAGCGCCCGATCCACCCAGCCCATGTGGGCTCCGGCGCTGGCGGCGAATCAACTCAACCTCGGCAGCCCGGCACACGGAGATTATCTGCGCAAGCTCGTGGGCACGCCCCGCAAAGCCCCTGCCGCCGGCGAGAACATTTACGAGATGGCCTGCCTGCCCTGTCACCAGCCGGAGGGCAAGGGTCTGCCCGGCGTTTATCCGCCGCTCGCCGGCAGCGACTGGGTGCGCGGCGACAAGGATCGACTCATCAAGGTCCTGCTCCACGGCCTCACCGGCCCCGTGACCGTCGCCGGCCAGAAATTTGGCGGCGACCCGGCCTCCGTGCCGATGCCGGCGATGGGCGGCCTGACGGACGAGCAGATTGCCGACGTGCTGAGTTTTGTGCGTGGTGGATTTGGCCAGCAAGCTCCGCCGGTGACCGCCGCCGAGGTGAAGGCCGTTCGTGCCACCACGACGGGCCGGCAGCTACCGTGGACGGCGGACGAGTTGAAATAAGGTTCCCGAAAAGGATGCAACAGACGAAAGCGCAGCGCATGAGATTTGGCGTGGACTGAATCGAAACGGAAACGCGCCACGCTAGAAAAACAATCCATGATCAGTTTTTTGTCGATCCCCCCCCCCTCCAATGCCAGAGTCGGCTCGTGTTACCAAAGTCCGACAACAACCAACGACTCCATGAAAAACCCGCTGAACACCAAGAACTGGTCCGTGCCGACCGCCGCCCTGCTCGCCATCTCCTTGATGGCCACGTCCTGCGGAACATGTCCGCCGACCACTGACAAAGGAACCAAGAAGATGACTGCGAACATTCAGAAATCCGCCTTCGGAAAATTGGCCGACGGCACCGAGGTCGATCTTTACACGCTCGCCAACGGCAAAGGCGTGGTCGCCAAGATCACCACCTACGGCGCGATGGTCACCGAGTTGCACACGCCGGACCGCGCCGGCCAGCCGGGCAACATCGTGCTCGGCTTTGACAATCTGGAGCAGTACGCGAAAGGACATCCGTTCTTCGGCTGCACCGTCGGCCGCGTCGCCAACCGCGTCGCCAAAGGCAAGTTCACGCTCGACGGCAAGGAGTATTCCCTGGCCGTCAACAACGGGCCGAACTCGCTCCACGGCGGCTTGAAGGGTTTCGACAAGGTGGTCTGGAAGGCCGAGACCGTGCCGGCGAAGGACGGCGTGGCGGTCAAATTCACCTACCTGAGCCGCGACGGCGAGGAAGGGTATCCGGGCAATCTGTCCGTCACAGTCGTTTACACGCTGACGGAGAAAAATGAATTGCGGATCGACTACACCGCCACCACCGACAAGGCCACGCCGGTCAATTTGACGAATCACGGCTACTACAATCTGGCCGGCTCCGGCAGCATCCTCGACCACGAGTTGATGCTGACCGCCGACCGCTACACGCCCACGGATGACACGTTGATCCCCACCGGCGAACTCGCGCCCGTCAAAGGCACGCCGGTGGATTTCACGAAAGCGGCGGCCATCGGCTCGCGCCTTCAGCAACTCACGGCCAAGCCGACCGGCTATGACCATAATTTCGTGTTGAATGACGGGGGAAAATCCCTCGGGCTGGCGGCACGCGTGCACGATCCCAAGTCCGGCCGCGTCATGGAAGTGTGGACCACCGAGCCGGGCATCCAGCTCTACACCGGCAACTTTCTCGATGGTTCTGTGAAGGGTCTCGGCGGCGTGGTCTATGCGCAGCACCACGGGTTTTGTCTCGAGACACAGCATTTCCCCGACTCGGTGAACCACCCCAACTTCCCATCGACGATCCTCAAGCCCGGTCAGACTTTCAAGTCCACCACGACTCACAAGTTCTCCGCCAAATAACGGATTTACGCGATGAGTGCGACGCCACCGCAATCCCTCCCGGATTGTGCCGCGTTCCAGAAACAGTTTCCCAACGGAAGTTTTTTACTGGCCTGCGTCCTCCTGCTGCTGGCGGGCACGGGCTTCGCCGCGGATCGTTTGTATTTCAACGGGCCGGTCATCAGCATGAACGCCCGGGGTGAAACTTATCCGGCCCTCGGTGTCCGGGAAGGCCGAATCGTTGCGGTCGGCACAAAGGAATCGGTCGCGGGGAAATTGCGCCCGGGTTTTGTCGGGACCGATCTCCAGGGCCGCGCGCTGCTTCCGGGTTTCTACGCGGCGCACGATCACTTTCCCGAGGCCGGAGAAAATGAATTGTTCCAGGTTGATCTGAGCAGCCCGCCGATCGGTTCCATCAAAAATATGACGGAGCTGATCGCGGCCCTAAAACGCAAGGCCGACACCACTCCGCCCGGCGAGTGGATCGTGGGCTGGGGCTACGACGACACACTGCTCGCTGAAAAACGACATCCGACGTGCGACGATCTGGATCGGGCCTCGGCACGGCATCCCATCTGGGTGGTGCACATCTCGGGACATCTGGCCGTGGCCAACACGAAGGCGCTCGAGATCGCGGGCGTGACCAAGGCCACCGAACAACCCAAAGGCGGACGCATCCGGCTCGATCCGAAAACCGGCGAACCGAACGGCGTCTTCGAGGAAGCCCTCTCCCTGGTTGGCCGCCATGTCCCCGGACGCACGGCCGCGCAACGTCAGGCGGCGATCCGCAAGTCGCAGGAAATCTACCTGCCCCAGGGCGTCACCACCACGGTGATCGCCGGTGCGTCCGCCGAGACGCTCGGGGATCTGGATGCGGCTGCGACATCCGGCGCGCTGCGATTGCGCGTCTCGGCGCTGGTTTCGTGGCGGGCCATCGGCCACGAGCCCGGGTTGAAAGCCGGATCGGAGTGGCTTCATCTCACCGGCGTGAAACTGATGCAGGACGGTTCC
>CANMZY010000417.1:0-3192 GCA_947502425.1 Verrucomicrobiales bacterium | reverse complement strand
CACGCCGGTGGCAATTTCATTCGCATTCAGCGTGCCGCCGTCGATGCGTCGGGTTTGCTTATCCAGCAGGGCGAGCAGTTCCTGTTTTTCATCCACGGTCGGCGGACGCGAAAGTGCGCGGCGGAAGGCGTAGGTGACACGGTCGGCGTCGGTCGGGCCGCCCTCTTCAAGTGTCTTGCGCGCGAGCGCTTGCGCGCATTCGACAAAGATCGGTTCGTTGAGCGAGACGAGCGCCTGCAAGGGCGAGTTCGAGCGCAGACGGCGCACGCAGGCCTGGTCGGCGTTCGGCACGTCGAAGGTTTGCAGCGCGGGATAGGGCGTCGAACGGCGGCGGAAGGTGTAGAGCGCGCGGCGATATTTCTCCAAGCCCGCCTCGTCCTTCCAAGGGAACGGCGCGTAGCTGGCCGGCGGCTGGAAGAGGAACGACGGCGCGGGCGGCATCACGCTGCGACCGCCGATCTTCTCGTTGAGCAGCCCACTGGCGGCGAGCGCGATGTCGCGGACAATCTCGCCCTCGACGCGGAAACGCGGGCCGCGCGCCAGCAGCCGGTTGTTCGGATCGCGCTCGTAAAGCTCCGGCGTGATCCGGGAAGACTGGCGGTAGGTCGCGGAGTTCACGATGCGGCGGTGCAAGGTTTTCACGCTCCAACCGTGATCCATAAATTCCACGGCCAGCCAGTCGAGCAGTTCAGGGTGGCTCGGCGCTTCGCTCTGGGTGCCCAAATCCTCCGAGGTGCTGACGAGGCCGAGGCCGAAGTAGGCCTGCCAAGCGCGATTCACGAAGACGCGCGCGGTGGTCGGCGATTTTTTGTCGGCCAGCCATCTGGCAATCGTGAGGCGCGTGCCGGGCGCATTTTTCGGCAGCGGATTCAGGATGGCCGGAACACCGGTCGTGACGGACGCGGTGGGCCGGAGCCAGTCGCCGCGCTTAAGGATGCGCGTGTCCCGCGGTTCCTCGCGGGACACGAGCGTGAGCGCGCTGGCAGCGGCGGGCCAGTCATTCAAAAGCGCGTCGATCTTCGCGTTGGCCTCCTTCCACTCCGGCACGGTCGCGCGCCAATGGCTGAAAACGGCGGCGGTCTGTTCCGGCGTATGGCGGTTGCGCGGAACATTCGTGAGGATGTCGCGAACTTTTTTCGGCAACGGATCGGCGACCACCGGCCCGGCGTTCGTCGTCACGGAAAGCCGGAAGCGGCCGAGGTTGTTGTTCATGTGGTCGTCGCTGTTCCAGCCGCCGTGATTCTGCTGAAGGCTGATCGTGAGAATGGTTCCGCCTTCGTAGCCGACCGGCCTCTCGGCCTGGAAGACCGCCTTGCGCTCCTGGTTGCGGCGGCCCGGCCCGGCGTCGATGCCCCACGCCGTCTCGCCTTTGCCATCAATCGCGAACTGGACCGGGCCAGTGTTGCGGCTGGTCTTGGATTTGTCGTGAAAGTTGGATTCCAGCGCGCGCTCCACCTGGTCAACGTCGGCGGTGGCGGCGATGATTTTAACCTTCGTCTTGTTCGTCGGCTGCGCGAGAGATTTCGCGTCCACGGAAAAATCCGTGAGCGCGCAGGTGCCCATGAAGCTGCGGCCCGGTCCGCCGTAGGGCAGGTTCGGATCGGTCATAAGTTCCAGCCGGAAGGCGGTGATGCCGGTCAGGTAATTGGTCGTCTGCCAGCGCGTGGTGAACTTCGTCGGCGCGTATCCGGCGGCCAGCAGCGAGCCGTCTTTTTGCAGAATGTAGCGCTGCTCGTTTTCGCCGAGATGATCAAGGGGCAGAACGAACCACTCCGGCTGGTTCGCCGAGACCTCCTTCTCCCACGCGCCCATGCGCTTTTCCCAACCGGGTGTGCGACGTTTCATCTCCATCTCGGCGTCGGCAATCCCACGCCGTATGGCCGTCACTTTCGCCTGCTCGGCGGGCAGGTAAACCGCCGGACGCGCCTCGTGGTCGTTGTTGATGAAGGCGAACATCCGGTAATATTCCTCCTGCGAAATCGGGTCGTACTTGTGGTTGTGGCATTGCGCGCATTGGATCGTCAGGCCGAGCATCGCTTTGCCGATGGCGTCCATCCGGTCGAACATCGCGTCTATGCGGAACTGCTCGGGGTCGATTGCGCCTTCCTGATTGAGCATCGAGTTGCGGAGAAAACCGGTCGCGACGATCTGGTCCTGCGTCGCGTCCGGCAACTGGTCGCCGGCGAGTTGTTCGATGAGGAACCGGTCGTAAGGCAGGTCGCGATTGAAGGCGTTGATCACGTAATCGCGATAGAAATGAACCTGGCGCGACATGTCCTTCTCATAACCGTCGCTGTCGGAAAATCGCGCCGCATCCAGCCAGTGCCGCCCCCAGCGCTCGCCGTAATGCGGCGACGCCAGCAGCCGGTCAACCTGCTTCTCGTAGGCGTCCTTCGACTGATCCGCGAGAAAGGCATCGACCTCCGCGATGCTCGGCGGCAGGCCGGTCAGATCGAGGGCAAGACGCCGCAGCAGTGTGATCTTGTCCGCCTCCGGCGAGGGCTTGAGATTTTCCCGCTCCAGTTTGGCGAGGGCAAAGTTGTCGATGGCCCCGCGCGTCCAGGACTTGTCCTTGACGGTAGGAATTTTCGGACACACCGGCGGCTTGAAAGCCCAGTGGTCACGCGGGTTGGCCATTTTCGCCGAGGCAGTGTCAGGCCAGTTCGCGCCTTGATCGATCCACGCGCGCAGCAGGCCGATCTGCTCCGCCGTCAACCGGTCGCCCTTCTTCGGCATCACCCGGTCATCGCCCTTAAGTCCGGCGACGAGCTGGATCATCAAGCTCTCCGCACTCCGGCCCGGCACGATGACGGGGCCGTGCTCGCCGCCCTTGAGCGCGATGGCCTTCACGTCCCAGCGCAGTTCGGCCTTCTGTTTCTGCGCCCCGTGACATTCGTAACACCTCTTCGCGAGGATCGGCTGGATGTCGCGGACGAAATCGATCTTCTGCTTTGCGGCCGGAGGCAGTTCGGCGGCCGGCGCGGAAAGGGCCAGCCGGCCGGCGCAGACGACAACCAGCAAGCTAAACAGAAGCCGGGCAAATTGCATGGCCGGAATTTAGGCCAACGGTCGCGGGTACTCTACGAAAAATTCACCCGTGCTTTCACCCCGCGCCGAGGCGCATGACGGCCCGATCGGAGGGGCGGGCGTCCCGCCTGCCGTAGCGCCGCGGCTTCCAGCCCGGCGGAAAAA
>CANMZY010000416.1:0-3212 GCA_947502425.1 Verrucomicrobiales bacterium | reverse complement strand
CCAGGGGATTGGAACTCGCGGCGGTGACGGTGATGAGGTTGGCCGCAGTCTCGGCGTCGGCGACGGTGAAGTTCACCACCGGACTCGTCGCATCGCCGATGACGCTGGAGAACGCCGCGATCGCGGTAAAGGCCGGCGCGGTGTTGTTCTGCACGCCGGGCGTCAGCACCGAGCCGCCCGGAAAATTCTTGCTGACCTTGCCGCTGTCGTAGGCGAGCGAATTAGCGCTCGTGCCGGCGAGATCGCCGCAGAACCACGCGGCGGCGGAGAGCGGCGTGACGTTGCCGGGGAAACGCGCGGCGGCATCGGGCGTGGCGGAAGCGAGCGTCAGCGTCACACCGCCGTAAACAACATCGCCGCCGCCACCATCGCTCCAGCCCACCGCGTCCATGATCGCGATGTCCTCCGGCAATTCCTCCAGCACGCCGTTGTCGCCGTCGTCCAAGTCCGCGCCCTCGACGAGGGGCGACTCGGTGCCGACGAGCAGAAACGAGATCGTCCCGTTGCCCAACCCGCCGCCCACCGTGTTGAAATGGGCGTTCGTCACCACCGTCGTCGTGCCGGGAATGGCGTAGGGATGGCCAGCGGCGGCGATGACAAGCAGCCCGCTCGAGCCGAGACTTTTGCCCGTGAGGTTCACGACCACGTTGGCGCGGCCGGGATCCAGTTCCGTGTTCCCCTCGATCACCAGCAGATAAACATTGGTCAGCAGCGCGTTGGGCGGGCCTTTGATTTCGATGAACTCGCACGGCGCATCAGCCGAGCCGGGCGGATTCACCTTCAATTCCGTCAGGAGCAGCGAATCATTTTCCATAATTGCGACGACGAGGTTCGGGATCACCGTCGTCAGCGGGTAACGCGTCGCGTCCGCCGTGTTCGTGATCGCGTGGCTGATGAACGAATGGTGCGGCGACGCATTGACCACGTTGTCATCGAGCGCCCGCACCTGGATGGCGCGCGGCGTGGTGTTGCTGAAGACGAGCGCGCGGACATTGGTGAACGTCACGCCGCCGTCCGTGCTGAACTGCACCTGCGGCCCGGCCCTGAGCTCCACCGTCACCAGGTTCGTGGGCGCGACGTTGAAGGCGATGGCGTAGGCATCCCCCGCCTCGCCCTCGGTGATTTGCAGGCGCGCGGCCTTCGAGATGATGACGCCAGGAATCGCCGGCGCTCCGAAATTTGGGCCACCAACATGATTCAAAGCCAGCCCGGCACTGCCCGCCGGCGCGGTGTTCGCGGCGCTGCCCAGCGACCAGTTCGGCGCGGTGCCCGCCAGGTTGTCGCCCGCGACCCAGGCCGAGGCCGACGAGACGGTGGTGTTGCCCGAACGCCCCACCCAGCCCGGCGTGAATCCCACCGCCACGATGATGCCGGGCGCCATCGCGGCGGCGTTCCGGCGATAATTAATCGCTCCATAGGCGATGTCACCCAGCCCGTCCGCGTCCAGCACGCCCACCGAATCGAGCACCGTCCAGCTCTCGTGATCTATCCCGTCCGGCATGCCGTCATTGTTCGCATCGATGTCCACGCCGATGACGGGCTTGTTCGTCGTCTGGATGAGGAGGAACGTGGCCGAACCATTTTCAAAATCCACCTGCCCGCCCTCGCCCTTGTGCCCGATGGAACTGGACGACCCGCTGCCGAAGCCGCCGCCACTGCCAGTGTTCACCAGCAAGGTGGCATTGGTGTTCGCGGCGTAGGCATTCGTTTTCTGTAGCAGCACCAGAAAGCCGTTGCCGCCGATGCGGCGGCCCGACAGGTCGAAGACATTCTGCACCGTGCCGGGATTCCCGTTCGCGTCCCCCTCCACGGAGACAAAATAAAGGCCGGCGGGCAGGACATCGTTGGGCGTGCCGCGCAGCTCGACGTATTCATTGGACAGATCGTCGCCGCCGGGGGGGTTGAAAAGAACCTCATTGATGAAGAGCGGCACGGCGAAACTGGCGACCGGCACTAGCCACGCGGCCAGCCAGCAACCGAGATTTTTCAGCGCGCGATTCTTCATGGGAAGGAGGCCCGGAACATTGTGGCAACGTATCACGTCCGGGTGGCGGTGGCTGTAAAAAAAACGGCCCCTGGAGCGCGGGTGGTCCCTCGCCCGCAGCGTGTCATAAGCAGAAACACCCCATCGTATTCGGCGGCTCTCCACCCTCATCCCCCTGCGACCGGGGACCGGTCGCGCTCCGCCGGTGCATTCCTCTGCCCGCCGCGAGCGGGGTGGGATGTCCGGATCGCCCAAGACGCCCGACGGCGCGCGCGGAGCGACGCGCCCTACCAGTCAAGCTGACTTCGATCGCGGCGCATCGGTGACGGACCTCGCGCGTTCGCTGTTATTCGCTGCCCGACCATTCTGCCGAAGCGCGCCGGATCGGAGATCGGCGCTCCGACGGCACCGGTTTGACAATGCTCCGCCGGGGTTTCCATACGGATATTCGGGGAATTTAGTGGGTATAAACTCAAAAAAACAGCTTTTAGAAGAAAAAATGTGCAGACCAGTGTTCTGCTCGTATGCGTGATCCGGTCGATGGAAGACCCGCACTGGTGTTGTGCTTTTCATTGCCCCACTGTGAGCTTTGGCCCGTCTGGGTGGGGCCGGGTTCGGGGAATTCTCTGTCCCGTCCCATGGAAATTCAGCCGGGTGGTTCTCGGCCTGGATGCTACCCACTATAAACCTTGAAGGGAAATCAAGGCCGGGGCCGTCAGTAATAAATTGGAAGACAGAGGGATTTAATCAGCGTTTCCTTAGGTTGTCCCGGTCATAACTCCCGCCGCGCTCCAAATAAAACTCCAGCCCGCGCGCCACGCCATGGCCCCACGGCTGATGGCTCACGTAACCATTCGCGCGCCGCACCGTTTCCTTCACCACCGGCATCGCGTTGTCCACCGCCACGACACAGTGCGCGTGCTCGCCGGAGAGCATCGAGAGATCGTTGAAGTGGTCGCCCGCCGCAAAAATTTCCGGCGGCGTCACCCCGAGTCGCCGCGCGATCTCCGCCAGCGCCGTGCCCTTGTTGAAATCGACATGGCTGAACCGCGCGTAAATGTCGTTCCGCACCAGCGTCAGTCCGGGGATTTCCGCGCAATACTCTTCAAGATATTTTTGCAGCACGTCCGCCTCCTCGTTGCTCTCGGCGGTGAAACAGAGCGGCGAATAGGCGTCCGCATAGATCACCGCGCGCTGGCGGTCGTTCATCCATTGGAACAGGCGCGGG
>CANMZY010000415.1:0-3220 GCA_947502425.1 Verrucomicrobiales bacterium | reverse complement strand
CGGGGATGTTGGCCTCGCGGAACATCTCGTTGGACATGAAGTCGGCGAGATAGGTGCCGTCCTGGCTGGAGTTGTTGAGGGCGATTTTGGTCTCGCCGAAGAGTTTCTGGTCGGGCGTGAAGCGGTCAAACTTGATGACGAGGCTGGGCTTGTCGTTGAGCGGGCGGAAGCTGCCGTTGCCCTTGAGATGCACGGCCACGTCCTTGAAAACATTGGTGCCCACCGTGACGCCGCCGCGCACGTAATTGCGGTTGTCCCGCTCGAGCGCGGACAGCTCGGTGCCGCTCACCTTGATGTCGAAGGTGTAGATGGGCGCGTTGGTGGCGAAGAGCGCGTGGGAAGGATCGCTCTTTTTCACCTTGGGCGGGCGGGCCGGATCCTTGGGAGATTTCGGAACGTCATTCTTGCCGGCCGCCACGGCGCCCAGCACGAGGACGGCGAGCAGGAGGAAGGTGCAGCGGCGGAAAATCATTTCGAGCAGGTGGTCATTTGGTTTTCGAGGCGGGCTGCTGGACCCCACTTTTCGCCGGGTGGAACTCGTCGTAAGCGGCGTTCAAGTGGTAATGGACCGTGCCGCGAATCGGCTGGGGCTTCCCGTCATACGTGGCGGGAATGGAAAACGGTTCCGGCGGCGGAAGCTCCTTCGACAGGCCCGGCTGGCGGCCTTCGTAGATTTTGGCCGGATCAACCGGGAGGAGGAGCAGTGTTTCGGGGATGTCACCGAACGGGGCCTGCCAGCCTTTCAGATGGGTCTTGCCCTCCATCGGCACCCCCGTGGGAAAATATTGATAGACTTTGCCGGAGACCAGTTTCGTGCCGGCGATGAGCATGTCGTTCTGGAACTTCGCGTTGATGACCAGGGGCCGGTCGCCCGCGTTGCTGATGAAATGCCGGGGCTGGCCGTCGCGCACCTCCCGCAGCTTCACCCCGGCGGGCAGGGAGTCCGCGTCGAATTTCAGGGAATAACCGTAACGCGAAGGAGGCGGGGCTGGCCGGCCTTGGGCATGACCCAGCCCCGTGAAACCGGTGGCCAGCAAGGCGAGGCTCGCGAGTCGGGCGAGTCGGGCGATTGGTGACCCGGCCCGCCGCCCAAGGAACGGCCCGGCTTTTCCCCGGCCCGACGCGCCACGGTTTCGGCAGTATTGTTTTTCGTCATGGATCACCCCCGAACTGTGCGCTGGAGCAATTCCACTGTCCAGAATCCATTCCAAATCTCGCGCATCATTCTGCCCAAACGGAAACCCGCCTCCGGCCACGGGTCCGCCGCCCCGGCCCGGAACGCCGGCTTCAGCCGGCAGGGACGTTTGGCCTCCGGGCGGTGCAGGGCGATTTCAGCGCACTCGAACTTCACCGCCTGCTGCCGACTGAAGTAGGCGTCCCACAGTTCACCTGCCGGGTGAAGCCTTCAAGTCCCGGTCACGGCGTTCCGTCAGCATGTCTCTGCGGAATTCTCACCAAGCACAATGAGATGCCCGGATTTATTTCCCCACGCAGTAGAGAAACTCCTGCCGGCTTTCTGCGCGTTTCGCCACCCGCAGATAAACGCGCCCGCCGCAAACCACCGGCGACGCATACGCCTCGTGGCCGAGCTGGTTTTGCGCGAGCAGCTTGAAACCCTTGGGCGTGGCCTCGAACACGAACGTCTTCCCGGCCACGTTCGACACATAAATCCGATCGTCCGCCATCACCGGCGACGAGAAAATATCGCCGCCCAGACGCTCCTTCCACAATTCCTCCCCGGTGTCGGACTTCCAGCAGACCGCCATGCCCGCGTCCATCACGGCGTAAAGATGACCAGCCTTCACGATCATGGACGGCACATAGACCCGCGCGGTGTTCTGCCAGGCGACCTTGCCCGAGCCGTCGGCCAGGATCGCCGCCGTGTGGTTCTTCGGCCATCCGCCGCCGGCGAACACCCGCACCCCGTCCGTCACCGCCGAGCCCACGCACTCTTCCGTCGAGCCGGCGATCTCCCAGAGTTTTTTGCCCGTCAACGGATCGAGGCTGGTCATCAGATTGCAGCCGGCCAGCACCAATTGCGCGCGGCCTCCGGCCTGGAGGACGGCCGGGCTGGTGTAGTTGGGCAGCTTCGGGCGCGGCTCGCTCCAGACGATCCGTCCGCTCTTCCGGTCGAGGCCCGCGACGGCCCCACCCGCCCGGCTGTCCGCCGAGACCAGCACCAGCGATTCGTGAACCAGCGGCGAGGAGGCGAATCCTTGGTGGACTAGGAAGTCGCAGACTTTGCGCTGCCAAAGAATTTTCCCGTCCACGTCCAGCGCCGTGGTGTGAACCGCACCGCCGTTCAGGAAGTTGATGAACAGCCGCTCGCCATCCCACGCGACGGTCGAGGAGGCGGCCGAGGAATTGGCATGTCGGCCGGGGTCCGCCTGGCTGCCGTGGACTTCCGTCTGCCAGACAATTTTCCCGTTCGACCGGTCCAGACAGAGCACGGACTGCGACTGCTTCACCGGGTCGGCCGTGGCGAGATAGACGCGATCACCCACGACCGTCGGCGATCCGTGCCCGCGTCCCGGGAGGGCGGCCTTCCACAGGACGCCTTCGGTCTCGCTCCATTGCACGGGCGCATTCTGGCCAGGCGTCGCGAGACCGTCGTGCGTCGGCCCGCGCCATGCGGGCCAGTCGGTCGTGGGAGCGGCCGAGGCTGCGCCTGCGGAAAGGAAGCAGGTGGTGCCGGCGCAGATCGCGGCCAGAACACGGCGGAAGCGAACCGGACGGCCGGCGGTCAGACGGCCTGGGGAAAATGGATCGAGGTTCATGCGCGCAGTGTGGGCGGGCGCGTTTCTGGTGTCCAGTCTGGCAGCAGTCCACGCGGGCGGTGTCCTTGCCGGAACCATGCAGTTGAACCACGGATGGACACGGATTTTTCGGGTGAACGGCTGCATGGATGCGAATAAGTCTGGCCAGCGCCGCCGCGCCAGGTTCATTCCGTGTCCATCCGTGGTGAAAATATATTCGCAACGGCCTGGTGACGGCTTCAGCCGGCAGGGATTTTCTGCCCTCGCGGGTTTTTTGAAGGATGCAGCGCGCTCGAACTCCGGTGCGGCTGCCGGCCAGCCCGAACTCCGAAGTCAAAAGCCATGAGGCGAAAGCCGGGGCGCAAGAGCGCGGCGGCGCGGCCGGACACGTCCGTCTTACATCGACGCCTGGATCGCTTTGAGCAGATCCGCGTAGCTCTCCAGCGCCGGGAACTGCGGGAACT
>CANMZY010000414.1:0-3253 GCA_947502425.1 Verrucomicrobiales bacterium | reverse complement strand
TTTGCAAAGCTTTAGATATTCGGTGTTTTTCGTGGCTGAAACTATACTGAAGTGAGAGCTTTTAGTTGGCAAGTCAAATGAACGGCACAATTTTTGGATGTCGGCGCGCGGGTTGGAGTTGGCGTCAATCGCTTCGCGCCGGACAACGCTTCGCTCCGCTGCGCTCTGCCGGGCCGGCGTTTTGGGTTGGCCAGGGACACGGTGTTCGGCAGGCTTTCGGCATGAGCATGGACAACGAACTACAGAAACATTACGCGTTACTTTTGGGGATTGGCAGCCCGTGGGAGGTCAAAACCGTGGAGCTGAAACTGGCGGAAAAGAAAGTTGAAATCGAGTTGAGCTGGCAATGGGGATCGGCGGCCCAATGCCCGGAATGCGGCTGCGAATGCTCGATCCATGACAGCGCGCCGGAGCGGACGTGGCGGCACTTGGACACGATGCAATTCGTCACGTTGCTCCGGGCACGGACCCCGCGCGCGAACTGCCCGGAGCATGGGATCAAGACGATGACGGTGCCGTGGGCGGCCCCGCAGGGACGGTTCACCCTGCATTTTGAACGGTTCGCCGTCGAGGTGCTGCTGGCGTGCGCCAGCGTGAAGCAAGCGTGCGAGCTGCTGGGGATTGGCTGGGAATCGGCGCATGAGATGATGAAGCGGGCGGTGGAGCGCGGTCTGGAACGCCGGCCACTGGATCAGCTCAAGCATCTGGGCATGGATGAGAAGAGCTTCAAACGGGGGCAGTCCTATATCACGCTGCTGACCGACCTGGAGCAGTCGCGCGTGGTCGAGGTGGTGGAAGACCGGACGACGGAAGCGGCCGGGAAGTTGTGGGACAGTTTGAGTCCGGAACAAAAGGCGACGGTCGAAGCGGTGGCCGTGGACATGTGGGCCCCGTTTATCCAGACGGTGGAGCAGCAGGTGCCGGACGCAGACGTGGTGCATGACAAGTTTCATGTCAGCAAATATCTGAACGAGGCGGTGGACCAGGTGCGGCGGCGGGAGCACAAGGAGTTGCGGGCGCAGGGCGATGAAACGCTCACGGGCAGCCGGCAGCTCTGGTTGTATAACCCGCAAAACTTCAGCCCGGAGCAAGCCGCAGAGTTTGCCGCCTTGAAGAATCTGCAACTGAAGGTGGCGCGGGCGTGGGCGGCCAAGGAACTGTTCACCAAATTCTGGCAGTATCAGGAGGCCGGCTGGGCGCGCCGGTTTTTCAAGGACTGGTTTGGCTGGGTGAGCCGGAGCCGGCTCAAGCCCCTGATCGCCGTGGCCAAGATGCTCAAGCGGCATTTGGAAAACCTGCTGACCTATTTGAAACACCACATCACCAATGCGGTCACGGAAGGGTTGAACTCGAAAATCCAGAGCCTCAAATCCGCCGCGCGCGGCTTCCGCAACTTCAAAAACTACCGCACGCGCATCCTGTTCTTCTGCGGAAAACTCGATCTCTACCCACTATGAACCTTCATGAACCCATTTCTGATGAACACCTACGGGCCGGTCTTCGGCTGCAACGGCCCTCTCTAGTCGCTCAAGTTCGAGTGGTGGTTCTACATGATCTATCCGGCCTTCTGGTGGTTGAGCCCCCGCTCGCTGGCGCTGGCGACGGGCCTGATGATCGCGCTCTTCGCCGCCAGTTTTTTCCCCCACTGGCGGTGCAACTGCTCCGCGATGTCTTCTCCGCCATGCTCGCGTGGTGGCTCGGCGCGCTGCTGGCGGAAGTCCTGGGCGGCCGGCTCAAATGGCGCTGGAAACTGGTGGCGGGCTTCGGACCGCTCGCCGGCACCGCCGCCCTGTTCTTCCCCGGCCCGATGCACGATCTCGGCATGGCACTGCTCGTCTCGGCGCTGCTCGCCTTCGCCTTCTGGCTGCAAGCGCGGAATTTCAAGCTGACCTGGCTCGAGCGGTTGAAGCCGCTGGGCGACATGTCCTACACGCTCTACGTCACCCATTTTCCAATCATGATGCTGGCCAGCGGCTGGCTGATGAGCTCTTCAGAAAAGGGCTTGCTGCCGCAACATTTCGGCTGGGTGTGTGCAGGCATCGCCATCACGGTGCCGATCGCCTCCACGCTGCACTTTGTGGTGGAGCGCCCCTTCCTCAGTCGCGCCGCCCGCGCCCCAAAGTCTCCAACGCCCGCAAACTGACCGGGGAATAACCACGCCGCCTCTCCCTGAACCGTTACCGCGCCCCACGCCGGTGTGAGATCAAATATCGCACCAGCGGCCAAAGGCCCGCGAAGCGATACGTCGGGTCGACATACCGTTCGAGCACGTAAAACGTAAAATAGTAAAACCAGCAGAAGCGCCAGACGGCGATGGCCAGCAAGACCGCCGTCCTCGCCTCCCAATGTTCCAATAGCAACCACGCGGAGGACAGGAGGCCGACGACGAGAAACAAAATGCCCTTGCACTTGATCCAGACGGGATTGGTAAGGTCTTTCATGGACGCAGCGTCGTATTGCCTCGCGGCCGTTGCCAGCTTCCAAAACCCTGAATTTCCTTGCCGAGCGCGCAGACGAACCACTACGTTTTCTGGACTGTATGGCTGCCAAAACCAAACCAAAAATTCGCGCCAAACCTCTTCATCGCCCCGCCCCCGGCCGCAGCCCAAAGATCAAGCCGACGCGTGCGGTCCGGCCCGCCACCAATTCGCGGCCCGGACGCCCCCGGACGGACGCCCCAAAAGTGGTCAAGATCGAGGAGCGTCCGCTGGTACCGCGCGATCCCGAGGCCAGCGCCCCGCCGCCCGAACGCGAGCGCAGCCGCTATGACGGCGACACGGCCATCAAGCTTTACCTCCGCGAGATCGGCCAGGTGAAGCTCCTGACCCGCGAAGAAGAGGTCGTCCTCGCCGCCCGCATCAAGAAAGGCGACAAGAAGGCCCGCGAGCACATGATCAAGGCCAACCTCCGCCTCGTCGTGAAGATCGCGCATGACTACGAGAATTACGGACTGCCGCTGCTTGATCTCATCAGCGAGGGCAACATCGGATTGATGAAGGCCGTCGAGCGGTTCGATCCGGCCAAGGGCGGCAAGCTGTCCACCTACGGCTCATGGTGGATCAAGCAGTCCATCAAACGCGCGCTGGCCAACCAGTCGAAAACCATCCGCCTGCCGGTCCATCTGGTGGACAAGATTTCCAAAATGCGCCGCGTGGCCCTGAAGCTCCAGGAGATGTTCGGACGCGAGCCGACCGACGAGGAACTGGGCGAGGAGATGGGCATGACCGCCTCGCGTGTCGCCCAGATGCGCACC
>CANMZY010000413.1:0-3278 GCA_947502425.1 Verrucomicrobiales bacterium | reverse complement strand
GCTGGCGAAAGATTCCGATGCGGGCGTCGTCATGCAGACGATGCTCACTGCGAAACTTTTGAAGTGGCCGGAACCCGCAGCTCTGGCCGAGACCGCCCTGGCGTCCAACCCGGCGCGCGGCGTGAAAGAGATCAGCGCGCTGCTGCTCCGCACGCCGGCGAACCCCGGGGGCGGCGTCCAATACACCGCCGCGGAAAAGAAAGTGCTCGAACGCGGCGCGGCGATTTACAAGGAGCTGTGTTTCGCCTGCCACGCGCCGGACGGCAAAGGCGCGCCCATCGAAGGCGCGCCCAAAGGCAGCATGCAGGCGCCCTCGCTGGCCGGTTCGAAGACCATCAACGGCCATCGCGACGGTGTGATCAACGTCCTGCTCAAGGGCTTGACCGGCCCCGTCAACGGAAAGGATTACGTCGCGCTCATGGTGCCGATGGAGAGCAACGACGACGCCTGGATCGCCTCGGTCGCGTCCTACGTTCGCACCAGCTTCGGCAACCAGGCCTCGCTGGTGACGACGAACGACGTCGCGCGCCTCCGCGCCGCGAGCGTGACCCGCACCGAGCCGTGGACGATTGAGACCTTGAAGCCGTCCCTTCCGCAGCCGCTTGCCAACCTCAAAGAATGGAAGCTGACCGCGAGCCACAACGGTGCCGGCGCGGCGCTCGCCGTGGACGGCAATCCCGCCACGCGTTACGAATCGAAGGCCGACCAGGCGCCGGGTATGTGGTTTCAGATCGAGTTGCCGTCCGAGACGACCGTCGCCGGACTCGCTCTCGACACGGCGAAATCACCTGGTGATTATCCGCGCGGCTACAAGGTCGAGCTGTCCGACGACGGCCAGGCGTGGAGCAAACCCGTCGCGACCGGAAAGGGAACCAGCCTGCTCACCGACATCACCTTCGCGCCGCAGAAGGCCAGGTTCATCCGCATCACCCAGACCGGTTCGGCCGGCGGCCAGTTCTGGTCGATCCACGAACTGCAAATTTTTGCATCAGGCGGGGCGGTGGCCGGCAAGACGGCGGCGGTGCCGTAGCATTGCATGGTGTGCAGATGTTGGGGGTGCCCCGAAACGGAGCGTTGACAGCGCGGGCCGGTGATCCTTTAGTCGCATCATCATGAAAAAGCTGATCTTCGCACTGGCGCTGGTGGCCTTCATCCTCAATTCCTCCATCGTACCCGCGCAGGCCTCGTGGTGGTGGCCATTCAGTTCCGAGAAGGACAAGGACAAAAAGTATCAGGCACCCAAGGCGCCGGACGCGCCCAAGGCCAAGAATGCCCCGAAGGCGAAGGATGCGCCGAAGGCGAAGTAGTAGTCGCCGAGGGGGTGACCGAAACAGCCAACGCCCAACAGCCAACGCCTAATGACGGGCGGGCCAGCGGTTGCTGATGTGTTCGATGTTGGGCGCTGGATGTTGAATGTTTGATGTTCTCCCTCCAAAATTTTCTCCGATTCCGGCCCGTGTGATGGCCGGAATTTTTTTTGTTGCTGGCAGGGGCCACTCGTCCGGCTAGATTCACCGCGCACATGAAGAAGCTGTTTGATTCCATTGAAGCGGTTGTCGCGGATTTGCGGAAAGGCAAAATGGTCATCGTGGTGGATGACGCCGACCGCGAGAACGAGGGCGACCTGATCATGGCCGCCGAAAAGGTGACGCCCACGGCGGTCAACTTCATGGCCAAGCACGGGCGCGGATTGATCTGCGTGCCGACGAGCGGCGAGCGGTTGAACCAGCTCGGCGTGGAGGAAATGGTGGTCAAGAACCGCGAGTCGTTCAAAACGGATTTTCAAGTGAGCGTGGACGCGGCCAGGGGCATCACCACCGGGATCAGTGCGGCGGATCGCGCGCGGACGATCCAGGTGATCGCGGATTGCACGGCGCTACCGAACGATCTGGTGCAGCCAGGGCATGTGTTTCCGTTGCGTGCGAAGGCAGGCGGGGTGTTGCAGCGCGCGGGGCACACCGAGGCGGCGGTTGATCTGGTGAAGCTCGCGGGTTGCCGGCCGGTGGGCGTGATCTGCGAGATTATGAAGGACGACGGTGAGATGGCGCGGCTGCCGGACTTGCTGAAGTTCGCGAAGAAGCACCGACTGAAGATTTGCACGATCGAGTCGCTCATCAAATTTCGTCGCGCGAGCGAACGGCTGGTCGAGCGCGTCGAGGTCGTCCAGATGCCGACGGAGCACGGGGATTTCCAACTGCACCTTTACCGCTCGACGCTGGACGGGCGGAATCATCTCGCGCTGGTGAAGGGCGACGTGGCGGGGGCGAGGAATGTTTTGGTGCGCGTCCACAGCGAGTGTCTGACCGGTGACGTGTTCGGCTCGCGGCGGTGTGATTGCGGGCCGCAACTGCATCAGGCGATGCGGCAGATCGCGGCGGCGGGGCGCGGGGTGATTGTTTACATGCGGCAGGAGGGCAGGGGCATCGGCCTCGCGCCGAAGATCAAGGCCTACAAATTGCAGGAAGGCGGCTACGACACGGTGGAGGCGAACTTGAAGCTGGGTTACGGCACCGACCTGCGCGAATACGGACTCGGCGCGCAAATCCTAGTGGATCTCGGCTTGAAGACCATCCGGCTGCTGACGAACAATCCGAAGAAGGTCGTGGGCCTGGAAGGCTACGGGCTGGAGATCGTCGAGCAGGTGCCGATCAAGGTGAAAGCCAATCCGCACAACGAACAGTATCTCCGCACCAAGCGCGAGAAGCTGGGGCATTTGATTTGAAAAATTTGGCGCTGCCGTCGATTTCCGTTCCTGCAAGCGGGGGCAACTTAAAGGTTGAACTTCAACGAAAACGGCCTGCATCCGGTGTTGGAGTTCACGCTTTAGCGTGTCCGATGGGACTGATGGAATCAGTTGCATGGCTCTCTTGAATTATGTTGAAACCAGTTCAGAAAAAGAAATTCACAGGACGGGGCGCAAGTTTCGTGATCGTCGCCTCGCAATACAACGCGCGTTATGTAGACGCGATGGTGCGCGCCGCGAAGGCGGAACTGGAACGCGCCGGTGCCGAGGTGCGGCGGGTGGTGCGGGTGCCGGGGGCGTTTGAAATTCCGGTGGTGGCGGCGAAGTGGGCGCGGCACGCGGAGCCGCGCGTGGACGGCATTATTTGTCTGGGAGTGATTTTACGCGGCGCGACGACCCACGCACAGCGCATCGGCGAGGCGGTGAGCAACGCGCTCGGCTCCATCGCGGTGGAAACGGGAATCCCCGTCATCCACGAAGTGCTGCTTCTGGAAAACGAGCAACAGGCGAAGGAACGCTGTCTGGACCGCGAGCA
>CANMZY010000412.1:0-3295 GCA_947502425.1 Verrucomicrobiales bacterium | reverse complement strand
CATTCTGCTCCTTGCATTCGTGGGCGAATTCATTCGCCTTGCCGGTGCCGATGAAGGTGGCGGAGACGGGGACTTCGAGCTTCTGCGTGCCGGTGCCGACGACCACGCCGCCGGCGGTGGACGCCAGCTCGGAAAGTTCGTCGAGCGAATCCTGCACCTCCCAGGTGGAGCGGGACTTAAACTCAAGGCCGACGAGAAAAACCCGTTCGGTCCTTTTGGCGGGGGTGGAGATGAGCGCAATCACAATTTAGGTGAGGCCAGATTAGCACGGCTGGGCGGGCCGGTCACTGGAGCAGGTCCCTCTGCCATTTCATGAGATTGACCTCGGCGGGGGACGCGCCGTTCCGCGCCAGGGCGAGCAGCGTGCCGCGGCTGGCGATGATCGTCGGGTCGATGTGGAGTTCGGCGGCGTGCCGGTCGCGGTGTTTTTCCAGATCGCGGAAACGCTGGCGCTCGGGTTCGGTCGGGCGGTCGTGCGTAATGCGGGGGCGCTGCGGCTTGTCCGGTGATTTCAATCCCACCTCGATGGCCCGCAGCACGCCGTCCCCGCGGCGCGGAGAAAATCGACGCGGCAGGAGCGGTTCGCAGTCGCGCTGCAGCACCGCCGCCTGCGCAAGGCCGACCATCGTCTCGGGTGAGAGGATGAAGAACGGCGGCTTGTTGACGAGCGTGGCTTCCCCCTCGCGCCAGTGCCAGATCTCGCGCAGCACGGCCAGTTCGGCGGGCACAAGCCCATGGGAGCCTTTCACGCGCCAGACTTCGTTCGGGTCCGGCTCGCGGATGACCGAGCAATCTTCGATCAGCCGTGCGCAGCTCTCCTGATGCCAGGCGAGCCGGCCTTTCTCGATGAGTTCCTTCCGCAAAATGTCCGCGAGCGGCTTGAGATGGCGCGTGTCGTTGCGCGCGTAAATTTCCATGCGCTCGGTGAGCGGACGCCGCGCCCAGTCGGCCTTCTGCGGGCCTTTCTCCAGCTTCACGCCGAGACATTGCTCGACGAGATTGCCGAGGCCGAACTGGGCGAAGCCGAGCAGGCGGCTGGCGAGCATGGTGTCGAAAATGGCGGTGGGCCGGAACGCCCAGGCCTTGCGCATCAGCCGCAGATCGTAGTCGGCGGCGTGGAAAATCAACTCATGGCCGTGGAAGATTTCCAGCGCCGGCGCGAGGTTCATCGCGGACAGCGGATCGAGCAGCGCGTCCTCGCCCTCGATGCCGACCTGGAGCAGGCAGAGCTTTTCCGGGTAGGCGTGGAGGCTGTCCGCCTCGGTGTCGAGCGCGATCCATTTCGCCGCGCGCAGCCGAGGGAGGAGCGCGGTCAGTTGTTCATCCGTTTCAATCACGCGCGCACTATAGACAAAATCCCGGCAACGCCAAGAAAGTTGGGCGGGAGACCGGGCCGCCCGCCATTGATGGTATCGACCGGCCGGGGTGCGCCCGGCAGTTTTTTCGATTCACCGCCCGCGCCGCGCCCCGGTCAGACTCCGCGCCATGAAAACATTTTTTCCTGGGACGACGGCGGCGAGTGGAAGCTTGACACCTCTTTCGCCGCCCGCTTTAAAATAATAAAACACCAGCAACATGAACTTAGCCACCGCCTTCGCCGCCACGGCCCTAAAACATCCCGACAAGACCGCCGTCTTCTGGGGCGAACACGAATTCAGCTACGGCCGCCTGCACGCGCAGACCCGGCACGTCGCGGGCCGGTTGCGCGGCGAGTTCGGCATCAGGCCTGGCGATCGCGTGGCGCTCTGGCTGAAGAACTGCCCGGAGTTCATCCCGGCGCTGTTCGGCGTGCTGGAGGCGGGCGGCGTGGCGGTGCCGGTCAATAATTTCCTCAAGCCCGACGAGGTCGGCTTCATCCTCGCCGACGCGGGCGTGGACGTGATCATCACCGACACGACGATGGGCGAGGGACTGGCGAAACTTGCCGCCGCGCGTCCGCAGTTGAAAAGTTTGCGCGTCGAGGAGTTCGTCGAGGAAGCCGGGCCGCCGGCCAGCCAGGCGGCGCGGGCGGAGGGCGACCTGGCCATCATCATCTACACGTCCGGCACCACCGGGCATCCGAAGGGCGCGATGCTTTCGCACGGGAATTTGTTGAGCAACGTGAACAGTTGCGGGCAGATGCTGGCCGCGTTCGACGGCGACCGTTTCGTGGTGCTGCTGCCGATGTTTCACAGCTTCATGCTCTGCGTGGGCGTGCTCCTGCCGCTGCTCGTCGGCGGTTCGCTCGTGCTCATCAAGTCGCTGCAGCAGCCGAAAAACATCCTCGCGGAAATCATCCATCGCCGCGCGACCATCCTCCCGGCGGTGCCGCAATTTTTCCGCACGCTGGCCGGGGCGCCCCTGCCGGCGGACCTGCCGCTGCGCATCTGCATCAGCGGCGGCGCGCCCCTGCCCGGCGAGATTTTGCGCGAGTTCAACGAGAAGGTCCCCGTGCCGCTGCTCGAAGGCTACGGCCTGAGCGAGGCCAGCCCCGTCGTCAGCATGAACCCGCTGCCCGGGCCGTGGATCGCCGGTTCCATCGGCCTGCCCATTCCCGACGTGGAGATGAGCGTGCAGGATGATGATGGGAAATTTCTCGGCACCGGCGAGACCGGCGAGATTTGCGTGCGCGGCGGCAATGTCATGCAGGGTTACTGGAACCAGCCGGAGGAAACCGCCCGCACCATCCGCGCGGGCTGGCTGCTCACCGGCGACATCGGCCATCGCGATGCCTCCGGCTACTACTACATCACCGACCGCAAGAAGGACATGCTGCTCGTCAACGGCATCAATGTTTATCCGCGCGAAGTGGAGGAGGTCATCTACCAGTTCCCCGGCGTGAAGGAGGCCGCGGTCATCGGCGTGCCCGATGCGCGTCGCGGCGAACAGCCCGTGGCCTTCGTTTCTGCAAATGACGGCGTGACGCTCGACGAAAAGGCGCTGCAACAGTTCGTCCGCGAAAAGCTCGCCGATTACAAGGTGCCCAAGCGCGTCATCGTGCTCCCCGCGCTGCCGCGCAATGCCACCGGAAAAATACTGAAGACCGCGCTCCGAAAGATGCCGGTCTGACCGGCCCGACGGGGCGTCTTGTCGGACACCGGGCGCTCGTCACGGTTTGATCACGACCAGCTCGGAACTGACGAGGTTGTCGCGCTTGTCCCAGGCGTTGACCAGGAAAGCGGTGGTTCCCGGCGGCAGCGGCTTGTCGGCGACCACCTCGTGCTGGCCTGGTTTGCAGGGTGTCTTTCCCCAACGCCGGCTTTTCCAGTTGCCGCCGGAGGTGGTCAAAAACAGCATGGCGCTCTTGATCTCGCCC
>CANMZY010000411.1:0-3313 GCA_947502425.1 Verrucomicrobiales bacterium | reverse complement strand
GGCCCAGATTGTCGCCGCCGTCTGCGCCGCACATGATGCACGCACCGTGGCCAAAGTCGGTTTCGGTTCCGGCCACGAAGATAAAGTTGGTTTCAACCGCCGTCTGCGGATGAAGAACGGCCTCTCCTTCAGCCACCCCGGCAAAGGCAACCCCGACATCCTCGAATACGCCGGCCCCATCGATCCGCAGGTCGGCGTCATCGGCGCGTGGGGGGCGGACGGCAAGTTGCTCGGCGTCATCGTCAACTACGCCTGCCACGCCACGACCAACCCCGGCGGCATCTCGGCCAACTGGATTTATTATCTCGAGCAAACGATCCAAGGCGCACTCGGCACGAAGGTGCCCATCGTCTTTTTGCAGGGCGCCAGCGGCGACATCACGCAGGTGGACAACCTCGATCCGCGCGTGAACCCGCCTGCCGAGAAATGGGCGCACCATGTCGGCGGCCGCGTCGGCGCCGAGGCGGTGAAGGTTCTCCTCACCATCGAGACCGGCACCAACGTGGTGATTGATGCGCGCACGAAAGTTTTGAACATCAAACGCCGCACGCCCGCGCCCGACAAACTGAAGGCCGCGCTCGAGCTGGTGCAGAAGAGCGAGAAGGACGTCGGCGCGAGTGAATGGACTTTCGCCAAGGAAACCGTATTGCTCGACGCGCTCATCGCGAAGGATCCCACCGTCGAAGTCGAGGTGCAGGCGATTCAAGTCGGCCCCGCGGTGTTCGTCAGTAACCCCGCTGAGTATTTCGTCCAGTACGGCCTCGACATCAAAAAGGGCAGCAAGTTCCCGCTCACATTCCCCGTCGAGCTCGCGAATGGCAGTGTCGGCTACGTGCCGACCGAGGAGGCGTTCGGGCCGAAAGGCGGCGGCTATGAAACGCGCCTGACCAGCTACAGTAACCTCGAGATCAACGCCGGTCGGCAGATCGCCAACACGGGCATCGCGCTGGCGAACCAGATGGCGCCGGGTCAGATTTTCGACCGGCCGAAAGCGCCCGTCGGCAAGCCGTGGACTTACGGCAACGTCCCGCCGGAGTTGAAGTGATATGCGAGTTGCTCCACTCCGCCTTTCTCCAGAAGCTCACTAATATGAACAGTGCCTATCGCACGTTCATCGCCATCGCCGGATTGAACCTGCTCGGGATCGCTCACGCCGCCGAACCGACTGCTTGGCCAGCGTTGAAGTGGAAGAAAGCTGCGCCGTCTCCTTTCGCGCGCGTCGAATCGCCGACCGCCGTCGTAGCGGGCAAGCTCTACTTGTTCGGCGGCTTCACGGAGGCGCTGCAAGCCTCGAACCAATTGGACGTTTACGATCCAGCGACTGACGCTTGGACGCGGCTGAAAGATATGCCGACGCGGGTCACGCACCTGAATCCGGCCACGGACGGACAGACCATTTGGTTCGCCGGCGGCTTCAAAGGGAAACACCCCGGACCGGTCACCGATGAGGTGTGGAAATATGACATCGCTTCGGATGCTTGGAGCGCTGGTCCGCCATTGCCGGAACCGCGCGCGGGCGGCGGCTTGGAGGTTGCCGGCCGCAAGCTACATTATTTCGGCGGTTACAAAGCCGATCGTCAGACGGATGCGAGTGATCACTGGAGCTTGTCGCTCGATGGGGGAAAAGCGTGGCAACAGGAATCGGACCTGCCCGATCCGCGAGGGCACGTGAGCGCGGCGGTGCTCGATGGGAAGCTGTATGCGTTGGGCGGCGATCATGGCCACGACAAAACGCAGATTGATGTCAGCTCCTGCCACCGGTTTGATCCCGTCACGAAAAAGTGGACCGCGATTGCCAGCCTGCCGGATGGCCGCAGCCATTTTGAATCGAGCACCATCATTCATCAGGGACGGATTTTAATCGTGGGTGGACGCTGCAATCAGTCCAAGCCGCTGCGCAACGTGGTGAACGACATTCTGGAATATGATCCGAAGGCGGACACGTGGCGCGTCGTCGGAACGCTGCCGGAGAAACTGCTCGCGCCAGCAGCAGCGATTATTGCCGGACGCCTCGTGGTCACCGGCGGCGGCCTCAACAACCCGCGGCCACTCACCGCCGCCACATGGATTGCGCCACTGCCAGCCAAGTCAGGACGTTGACCGCGCGAACACTTTCAATACCACCAACGCCACGATTACGGCTTGGGCTTCTTCACTAAAGCAGCGGCCTTCGAGTCAGCAATCGCCTTCGCAATCGCCGCCCGCTGCGGGGCGCTGAGCACTGGATCCAACCGCTGAAGGAAATCGATCTCCAGTTTGGCCCTGATTTCGACGTTCAGCTTTTGCATCTCTTCCTTGCTGGCCTTGGCGGTGGCAAAGCGCGGCTGAAACTCAGCAAGCAGCGCGGTCTGAACCTCGGTATGAATCAGTTCGATCTGGCGGATCAACGTCCGCTGTTCGGCCGTGATGATTTTGGCGACGCGCTCCTGAAGGGTTGCTTGAGCTTCCTTGAAAAGTTTCAACGCCGCCTCACGTTCCGCTGCGGTCGCATTCGGATCGCCCTTGATTTTTCGACCTGCGGCCTGCAGCGCGTCATTGCCGGTCGCCTCACGCGCAGCAGCGTGAATCTGCTCGATTTGCTCGCCGGTCAATTTCAGCGCCTCGTTAAGGCCGGGCACATACTGGCCGACCTTTGAGTCGCCATTGCCGGCCCAGAACGGAAAATCACCGATGCCCAACTTCTTCTGAGCGTACGCGGCGTTCACCATGGCGAGCAGACCCGCCACAACCCAAACGATGATGTTTCTTTTTTTCATAGGTGTCTTTTTTATGGAGATATAAATGTGACTGTTGATTTTCCCCCTGATGAACTGGATGACGAAACCGTTCCATACCGAAACAGCGCTATCAAACCCACCTCTGTCTTGTCTACGAACGCCAGCCACGCGATAGTCGCGCATGCGCTTTGCCCACGGAATATTCCTCTGGATGCTCACATCCGCCGCAATGTCAGCCGCCCCTGCGCTTCCGCCTTTCACCGCTGGCCGCAGCATCATTCAGCTGAAGGAATCCGCGCCGCAATCGCATCCGCTCGAGGTGAAGCTGCGCTTCAGCGCGCGCGAAACTCCGCCCGCCTACGACGTGACGAAGGAGAAATTCGCGTTGCTCGTCCCACAAACGTACCGGCACGAGGAGGGCTGGGGTTTGTTCGTCTGGATCAACGCCGGCGATGCGCCGGACATCCCCGCCGCGTGGGAACCAGTGTTGGCGAAGCACAAACTCCTCTTCGTCGGCGCGCATAAATCCGGCAACCCGCGCAACATCTTCGACCGCTTCCGGCTCGCGCTCGATGCGCAGCATCACGTGCGCGACT
>CANMZY010000410.1:0-3314 GCA_947502425.1 Verrucomicrobiales bacterium | reverse complement strand
GGGCGTGTCGAAGAAGGCGGAGAAGCCCGCGAAGGCGAAGGCGCAATAGATCGTTTCCATCACCACCGAGCCGAGGCCGATGAGCGCGGCCCACTTGAAGCCGCGCCGCGCGCCCTCGTTGATGATGGCGACGTTGATCGGGCCGACGGGGATGGAAACCATGAACCCGCTGATGACGCCGGTGACAAAGGCGACCGGGCTGTGGCTCAGATCAATCACGGCTCGTCCTCGCCGGCGTCGTCGCCCTCCTCGTCCTCGATGTCATGGCGCATCTGGCGGGAAATGAACGGCCGGATGAAGCCGTAGAGCAGATAGACGGTGAACAGCACCGGCAGGACGAAGTGCAGAATCTTGTCCCAGAAGAGCACGAACAGACCGATCAAGACCACGATCAGCAGCATCTTGTTGAACGTCCGCGTGGCGCGAAAATCAAGGGTCTTGAAGGTCGGATATTTGACAGTGCTGACCATCATGGCCGAGAGAAACACGAGCACGACCGCCAGCAGGTATTTCCAGTGGCCAAGGGTCTTTTCCTTTTCGTTGAGCTGGATGATGAGCAGGGTGAGCGAGGCGACCAGCCCCGCCGCCGCCGGGATCGGGAAGCCGAGGAAGTATTTCCCGCCGCCCGTGCCGGACATGGCCGCGAGGCAGTTGAAGCGGGCCAGCCGGAACGCGCCGCAGATCAGATAAATCGAGGCGATGAACCAGCCGACCTGCTCGTACTGGTTGAACACGTCCCGGAGCACGACGCGATGCACGAGGAAGGCCGGCGCCACCCCGAAGGAGACGATGTCCGCCAGCGAATCAAACTCGCGCCCGAACGGGCTTTCCGCCCCGCCCATCCGCGCCACCCGCCCGTCCAGCAGGTCGAAAATGCAGGCCAGCAGGATGAAGAAGAGCGCCAGTTTGATGTCATGGAAATTTTCCGACTTGATGTCCCATTCCACGATCTTGGTCAGGGCCATAAAACCGCAGAAGAGGTTGCCGGCCGTCATCAGGTTCGGCAGGAAATAAATTTTCAAACGGGTCTCGGGGCCGGGATCCGGCGGCTGGGGGGCGGGGGTGGCCATGAATTTTTATGAAAAAGTTGCGACCACGCTCTGCCCGGCGATGACGTGGTCACCGGTGCTGATCTTGATCTTCGCGCCGAGGGGCAGGAACAAATCCACGCGCGAACCGAAATGGATCAGGCTGATCCGCTGGCTGCGCGGGACCAGATCGCCCGCCGCCGCCCAGCAGGAAATCCGGCGGGTGAGCAGCCCGGCGATGAGCCGCACCGCCACCTTGTTCGCCGGCTGCATGACGGGCGTGAAGCCGATCAGCACGTTTTCATTGTGAAGCGCGCTCTCGGCCTTCAACGCGCTCAGGAAGAGGCCGTGCGAATGTTTCAGATGATGGACCGTGCCATAGACCGGCGCGTTCTGGACATGCACGTCGAGCAGCGAGAGAAAAATCGAGATGCGCTGGCACGGGCCGCCCATCACCTCCAGCTCGACCGTCTCGTCAATCGCGTCCACCGTGCCGTGCGCCGGCGAGACGATGACCGCCAGGTCGCTCGGCTCAATGGGGTCGGGGTCACGGAAAAAATAGAGGGTGAATGCCGCGAAGAAAAGCCAGAGAGCGCCGAGGGCTTCCGCCAGCACCGCCAGCGCGCCGCCAATCAGGTACGCGATCCAGCCGAGCACGATCAGCCCGAGGACGGCCACCAGCGTGAATAAGATCAGTCGGATGGCCGCTTTCTGCGCCTTTCCGGTATGTGTCATCGGCGGAGCTTAGGGATCGTGTGACGAAGTTCAAAGTTCAAAAATTGTCGGCCCCGCCATTGACATAATTCTGGCGAAGGGAAAATCTCGCCGCACGGTGCCATCACCCAAATGAAAACCAATCACGTCCGGGCCAAACTCCAACGCGGCGAAACCTCCTTCGGCACCTGGCTCACCCTGCCCGACGTCTTCACCGCCCAGCTCATGGCCAAGATGGGCTTCGACTGGCTCACGGTCGAAATGGAACACGCGCCCACCACCATCGAAATGGCCGGCGCGAACTTCGCCGTCATCGCCAATGCCGGCGTCGTGCCGCTCGTGCGCATCCCGATCAACAGCGTCGAGAACATCAAGCGCGTGCTCGACATCGGCGCGTGGGGCGTCGTGGTGCCGATGGTCAACTCCCGCGCCGAGGCCGAGGCTGTGGTCGAGGCGGCGCGCTACCGGCCCATCGGCAAACGCTCCATCGGCGGCGCGCTGCACGGCGCGAGCTTCGACACCGACCCCGCGACTTATTACGCGAAGGCCAACGACGAAATCCTCGTCATCATCATGGCCGAGCATGTGGACGCGGTGGAGCGCGCGGATGAAATCTTCTCCGTGCCGGGCATCGACGCCGTGTTCATCGGGCCGAACGACCTGCACGCCTCGATGAACCTGCCGCCGAGCTTCGACAGCAACCATCCACAGTTCACCGACGCCGTGGAGCACATCCGCGTGACGGCGAAGAAGCACGGCGTGGCCTCGGGCATCCACGTCGCGGACGCGGCGCAGGCGCAACGCCGTGCCAAGGAAGGTTTTCAATTCATCGCCGTGGCCAGCGACGCGGGCTTCCTGATGGCGAAGACGAAGGAAGTGACGGGGGCGCTCGGTTTAGGCGCGGGCAAGGCGGTGGCCAAGTATTGAAGCATCTTCACATGAAAATTGTTGTCCTCGACGGCTTCACTTTGAACCCCGGTGATCTCGACTGGGCCGGACTGCGCGCCCTTGGCGATTGCGAAATCCACGACCGCACCGCGCCGGATGAAATCATCGCCCGCGCGCAGGACGCGGAAATCATCCTCACCAACAAAACCGTCCTGAACCGCGCGACGCTGGCCGCGCTGCCGCAGTTGAAATACCTCGGCGTGCTCGCCACCGGCTTCAACGTGGTGGACGCCGCCGCCGCCCGTGAGCGCGGCGTCCCGGTGACAAACGTGCCGGACTACGGCACGCGGTCGGTCGCGCAGCTCACCTTCGCCCTGCTGCTCGAACTCGCGCATCACGCCGGTCATCACGCGCAGACCGTGCGCGAAGGCCGCTGGTCGCGCAGCGCGGATTTTTGCTACTGGGATTTTCCGCTGCTCGAACTGGACGGGCGGACGATGGGCCTCGTCGGCTACGGCCGCATCGGTCGCGCGGTAAGTGAACTCGCGACGGCGTTCCGAATGAAAGTGATGGTTCACAGCCGCCGCACGCCGGAAACAATTCCGCCGGGCGTCCGCTGCACGGGTCTTGAGGAATTATTTCGCAGCAGCGACGTGGTGAGTTTGCATTGCCCGCTCACGCCGG
>CANMZY010000409.1:0-3326 GCA_947502425.1 Verrucomicrobiales bacterium | reverse complement strand
GGCGGACGCGGCGTGATCACCGAGAAGGTGGTGGTCGGGTGGCAAGGCGACCCCGTGGAGTTTGGACGCCGCCTGAATTGGGAAGCCCTGCGCGGCGGCCTGGGCCGCGCGCAGGCCAAGTTGGTGGCTGGCGATGGCGCGCCCTGGATCTGGAATTTGGTGCAAGACCGCTGGGCTGGTGCGACCGAAGTGTTGGACTTCTCAGGTCCCGTTGAGTCCACCTGTCGGCAACGCCAATGCCGGTTCAAACGTTCCGGACAATTTTGGACCTCCAAAGGAATGCGCAACCTCGGCGCGCTGACCGAAGCACGACAGAATCACCACTGGGATGAACTCTGGATCACTTCCTAATCGGGGGCAGTGTCAAGATGCGCCCCGTTTCGGGGGAAACCAGCAATGCAACTTGACGACGTTGGCCGCATTTCAAGATGATTGCAGCGGCCCCTCGGAACGTCTCCGCGGTGCATTCTTATGAAAAAAATTTTACTCAGTGCGGTCGTGGCGGCGGCGGGTGGTTGGCTGTTGGGAAGCATCCACGCGCAACCAACGCCGACCAATCCGCCGGTCGTCGTCAAGTCCGCGAACGATCCCACCAAGCCGGTGCCTGGCGGCGTCCGCTGGTTTGGCCGGATGCACGCCAGCTATGTCGAGCAGACCAAAAACAAAAAGTTCGACCTGTGCCTGCTGGGCGATTCCGTCACGCAGATGTGGCCGGGGGATTTGTTCGTAAAGTATTTTGGTTATTTCAACGCCGTGAACTTCGGCATCGGCGGCGACCGGGCGGAGAATGTGCTGTGGCGTTTGCAGCACGGCGAACTGGACGGCACTTCGCCCAAGCTGATCGTGCTGCTGATTGGGACGAACAATTCCGGCATGAACACGCCCGACGAAATCGCCCTCGGCGTTGCCACCGTGTTGCAGAATCTCCGCACCAAGCTGCCCAAGACGAAAATCCTGCTGCTGGGCATCCTGCCGCGCAGAGACACCAACCGCGCGAAGACGGATGCGGCCAATCCGCTCATCGCCAAGCTGGGTGACGGGAAAATGGTGCACTATCATGATCTGGGCGGAATGCTTTTGGACAAGGAGGGCAAGTTGCTGCCCGGGATGTTGACGGATGACGTGCATCTGTCGCGGAAAGCCTACGAGGCCTGGGGCGAGGCCATAACGCCGCTCATCACGAAGCTGATGGCGGAGTGAACGCGAGGCACGAGGGTTGATCCCGGGGATGGGGAAGATGCGGAGTGCGGAATTTCTGCATTGCCGTCCGCCCCAAATCCCTGGGGGGAAATTCAACACCGTCTGTTCTCCGTCCCGCTCACGCCCCCCAGCCGGCGCGGCTCTGCCGTTTCACAAACTGCTCCGCGTCGGCGGTGTTTTTCGCCTTCATGTTCGGGCCGTCCCAATCGAGCCTGCGGCCCACGCCCACGCGCAACGCCACGCAGCCGAGCAGGATGATTTCGGTGAGATAGGCGGCGATGTCGAAGTTTGAGTAGGCCGCCGGACCGCCCTTCATCATTTCAAACCACTCCTTGTCGTGGCCGGGCGAGCGCGGGATGGTCTGAGCCACCGCCTTGCACGCTTCATGAGTTTTCCCGTCCTGATAGACCGTCTCGTCGTTGAGCAGAACTTGGAACTGCGAGCCGTAATCGTCCGGGGAGAAGAGTTTCCCCTTGTCGCCTATGACCAGACAGCCGCTGGACGGCAGGGTCTTTCGACTGGCGATGATTTCGCGGGTGACATTGCCATCGGGCCGGAGCGGATTGATGAAGCCGAGTTTGCTGTAGATGCCGCTTTTCGCATCCGGGTTGCCGTCATACCACCAGAATTTCAACGGCGGCAAACCATCGCGCTCGGGGAATTCAAAACGAATCCGTGAGGTGAACGGGAACGTCTCGGAGGGCACGCGCGAGGCGACTTCGCACTCGACCACCGAGGGATAGCCCAGCTTGAGCGCGCGGAACGGCATGTTCACGGTGTGACAGGCCATGTCCCCGAGCGCGCCGGTGCCGAAATCGTACCAGCCGCGCCAGTTGAAGGAGTGATACACGCCCTGCTTGTAGGGCCGCATCGCCGCCGGGCCGAGCCAGAGATCCCAGTCGAGATAATCCGGCACCTTGTCCTCGCCAGCGGGACGATCGAGGCCCTGCGGCCAGACGGGGCGGTTGCTCCAGACATGCAGTTCGCGCGGCGCGCCGATGACTCCGGCCTGGATCACTTCCACCGCGCGGCGCAACCCGGACTCTGCGCTGCCTTGATTGCCCATCTGCGTGGCGAGCTTCTTTTCCGCCGCCAGTCGGCGCATTTCCCGCGCCTCCCAGACGGTCTGCGTGAGCGGTTTCTGGCAGTAAATGTGTTTGCCCATGTTCATCGCCGTCAGCCCGGCCAGCCCATGAACGTGATCGGGCGTGGAAACCGTCACGGCATCAATCGACTTGCCGACTTGATCGAAAAGCTTGCGAAAATCTCGGAACAATTTCGCGTCGTAGGTGCGGTTGGCCTTGGTCGCCCGGTCCTGCAAGGCGCGATGCTTGGCGTTGAGCATGTTTCCATCCACGTCGCAGAGCGCGACGATGTCCCCGCCCAGATTGAAGGCACTGTCGGTGTCGCTCCCGCCCTTGCCGCCGACGCCGATGCAGGCGATGTGAATCTTCCCGTTCAGGTTCTGGCCGCGCACAAACGCGGGCGCGACTCCGAGCAGGGCGACGCTCGCGGCGCCGTATTTGATGAAGTGACGACGGTTCAAAGTGGAACGCGTCCCGGTGGGAAGAATTGGTGAAGGCATGGGGCAATGACTACTGCCGTGCCGGGAAGATGCCAAGCAGATTCTGTCCGGATGTCGGCGGGAGTTCAAAATGAGACTTGATGTGGGAACAAAAAGAGACTGGTTCAGAGGGAGAACTTTCCGAGGATGTCGGGCCACCGATTTTCCGTGAGTTTGGGCGGCTGGGACACGATCCAGAACTGGCACTGGGGATGGTGAATGAGGGTGACGGTGTGGCGAGCCGTGGCACTGATCGGCCAGCTCCGACCGAGGAAATCCACTTGGTGGTCGGCGTTGACGCGGCGTCCGAGGTGCAACGCTAGATGGAGATCCAACAGCGTGGAATCAGGACAAGCACGCAGGACGGTGCGCTGTTCTTCCTGGGCTTTGGCGCAAGCGTCGTCTGGGGACAGGCCGGTGGTGCGGCAGACGGTGCGATTTTGACGGGCCAGCTCGCGGGCCAGCAGTTCCTGAGCGGCGGCGTAATCGGTGATCTTCTCGAAGGCCAGAAGGGTGACAATGCGTTTTTGGAAGGGGCCAAAGCGGCGGGTGCATCTTGACA
>CANMZY010000408.1:0-3335 GCA_947502425.1 Verrucomicrobiales bacterium | reverse complement strand
GGGACGAAATTGCACCGGGCAAAATGGAGAAGCGGTGCAGAAACGGTGCAGAAACGGTGCGGTTTTGGGTTTTCGATGGGGCCGGCCCGCTCCGGCCCGCCGTGGCCCCATCGTCCCCGGCCAACTCGACAGCCTCCTGTATCCGACCTTCGCCGCGCTCGTCGCCGCGTGCAAAGGCCCGGCGTGCCCGTTCTTGTTTCTGACTTTCGGAAATTATTCGGCGACGGGAAATGTGGTCGCGATGCGCGCACGACCAACCCGCTGCTGCCGCGACAGGAACGCGCCGAGAGCAAAGTCCTGGCCCACCGCCGGGTGCGCAAGCTGACAGCCTTTATCAGCCATCCCACCTTGAGCCTGGTGCGGAGGCGGATTGGAAATTTCGAACTCGGCAGACGGCCGGCGGGCGAATGGAAAGTTTTGAGCAAAAAGAGCGGGCGTTGGTGCTGGCGGAAGCGCAAGAAGCGCGGTTGCCGCTCAAGCTAAACATTGCGCCACGTCGGGATTCGCCTTTATTCTCCGCCGCGCAAAATATGGCCTTGAACATTTTTAACACGCTGTCCCGCTCCGTGCAGGAGTTCGTTCCCCTTGATCCGTCCGGCCAGCGCGTCGGGATGTATTGCTGCGGGCCGACGGTTTATGATTTTGGGCATATCGGGAATTTCCGCACATTCGTCTTTGCGGATCTGGTGCGGCGCTATCTGGAGTTTCGCGGGTTCACGGTCCGCCATGTGATGAACATCACGGACGTGGAGGACAAGATCATCCGCCGCGTGCGGGAGACGGGCCAGACGCTGCGTGATTACACGGGGCAGTATGAGAAGGAATTCTTCAAAGACCTCGGCGAGCTGCTTTGCCTGCGTCCGCACGACACGCCCCGCGCCACCGAACACATCGCCGGCATCATTGCGCTGATCGAAAAGCTGCTGGCGCGGGGCGTCGCCTACCAGACGGGCGAAGGCTCGATTTATTTCAGCATTGAGAAATATCGCGGCTGCGGCTGCCAGTACGGGCGGCTGGTGAAGTTGAATTTTGAGGAGATGCGCGCCGGTGAGCGCGTGAGCAGCGATGAATACGACAAGGAATCGCTGGCGGACTTCGCGCTCTGGAAAGCGCGCGTGCCGGATGATGGCGCGGTGTTCTGGCCGAGTCCCTGGGGCGAAGGCCGGCCCGGCTGGCACATCGAGTGCAGTGCCATGAGCATGGCGATTCTCGGCGAGAGTTTTGATCTGCATCTGGGCGGCGAGGATCTGGCGTTCCCGCATCACGAGGATGAGATCGCCCAGAGCGAAGGCGCGACGGGGAAGCCGTTCGCGAAATACTGGATGCACGCCGCGCACCTGCTGGTCGAGGGGAAGAAAATGAGCAAGTCGCTGGGGAATTTTTTCACGCTGCGCGATCTGCTGGCGAAGGGATTCACCGGACGGGAAGTGCGCCAGTTGCTGCTCTCCTCGCATTATCGGGAGACGTTTAATTTCACGATGAAAGGGCTGGAAGGCGCGCGGACGGCGCTGGCCCGCCTGGATGAATGTCTGGCCAAGCTGCGCGAACTCGCCGGCAGCACGACGGGCGTGCCGGAGGCGAAGCTGGTTGGCGATTTCACCGCCGCGCTCGATCACGATCTGAATGTGGCGGCCGGGTGGGGGACGGTCTTCGAGTGGGTGCGGGAGACGAACCGGCTGATGGCGGGCGGGCAGTTCACCGCGTCGCAGGCTGCCGCCGCGCTGGCCGCGTGGCAGAAGATCGATGCGGTGTTCGGTCTCGGGGCGAAAGCCGAGGCCGGAGTGCCGCCGGAGTTGCAGGCCCTGCTCGACGCGCGGCAGACCGCGCGCAAAGGGAAAGATTTCAAACGATCGGACGCCATCCGTGACGAACTGAAAGCCAGGGGCTGGGTCATCGAGGACACGCCGAAGGGCGCGCGGTTGAAGCGGATTTAAGAATTTCCCGCCCGCGGCGTTTGTTGGTGGACAGGGCCGCGCCACCTCGGTTAAATCTCGGCTGAGCATCGACGAAGAACACGGGACGGCGGGAGTTTATTGATGACTGGCCGGCGCCTGGCGGAACTTCGCGGAGCAATGACATCACAAAATTATGAGTGCAAAAAAAATCAACGTGGCCCTCGTTGGGCTGAGTTTCGGCGCGGAGTTCATCCCGATCTACCAGAAACATCCGAACGCAAACCTCTACGCGATCTGCCAGCGCGACCCGAAGAAGTTGCACGCGCTGGGCGATGCCTTCGGCGTCGAGAAGCGTTTCACCAGCTACGAGGAACTGCTGAAGGATCCGAACATCGACGCGGTGCATATCAACACGCCGGTGAACATGCACGCGCCGCAGACCATCGCCGCGTTGAACGCCGGCAAGCACGTCGGCTGCACCATTCCCTCCGGCACGACCATCGAGGAGTGCTGGCAGATCGTGAAGGCGGCGGAGAAGAACCAGCGTAATTACATGCTGATGGAGACGGTGATCTACTCGCGCGAATTTCTTCACGTGCGCGAGCTGAACCAGCAGGGCAAGCTCGGCCGCATCCAGTTTCTGCGCGGCTCGCATCTGCAAAACATGGAAGGCTGGCCGGACTATTGGGAAGGTTTCCCGCCGATGCGCCACGCCACGCATTGCGTCAGCCCGTGTCTCGCGCTCGTCAAGGGCGAGGCGGAATGGGTTTCCTGCGTCGGCTCCGGGCGCATCAAGGAAAACTACATCGCCAAGTATGGCTCGCCCTACGCCTACGAATCCGCGCACTTCAAGGTTCGCGATCAGGACGTGGGCTTCGAGGTGAGCCGTTTTCTCTACGGCGTGACACGGCAATACGTCGAGAGCTTCGATGTGTATGGCGAGAACATGTCCTTCGAGTGGCAGCGGGCCGAGGGTGATGACCCGATCCTGCACATCGGCGGCGAGAAGGTGGAGAAGTTCAAGGTGCCGGACTACGCGCATCTGCTGCCGGAGCCGATCCGCCGCTTCACCACCAAGGGCGTCTATGACGAGCAGCATCAGCACCTCTCCTTTGCGCAGGGCGGGGGACACGGCGGTTCGCATCCGCACCTGGTGCATGAATTCCTGGCGAGCATCGTCGAGGGCCGTCCGTCCTTCCCGGACGTGTATCAATCCTGCAACTGGACCTGCGCCGGGCTCTGCGCGCACGAGTCGGCGATGAACGGCGGCAAGGTCATTCAAGTGCCGAACTTCCGAAGCTGAGTTGGCCGGGCATTTTACAGGCGCGAGTCGTGAGGCTCGCGCCTGTTTTTTTGCGTCGGGCAGGGGGCGACCAGCCCGGCCTCAAGCCCAGGGCGAGTCTTCGTTTCCGGCCACGCGAGTGGGCGTTCGTGGCCGCA
>CANMZY010000407.1:0-3363 GCA_947502425.1 Verrucomicrobiales bacterium | reverse complement strand
CCAACGCGCAATTGGCAACTCTCAACTCAAGCCGCGTCGTCCGCCGGGCAAATCTTGACACCGTTCACGAAATTGAACCTGCGCCCCTTTCGGAACGCCGACTGAAGTCGGCATTCCGGGGGGGGGTCACTTTTTCGTCCGCATGTAGTGAAACAAATATTGCTGCGCGTAGCCGGCGTGGGGACCGAAGTGCGTGGCGGCAAATTGATGGATGCGTTTCTCCCCGACCCGGCGGCGCGGAAAATACAGTTCGCGCAGGGCCTTCATTATCCAGACATCAACCGGAAAGGCTGATTGAAATCCACCAGCGAACAAGAGAACGCAGTTTGCGATCTTCGGCCCGACGCCCGGCAGCCGCACCAGTTCGTCACGCGCCGCCACGACGGAGAGCGTGTGCAGCCGCGCCAGATCGATCTCGCGCCGTGCCACCATTTGAGCCGCGCGAAGAAGATTAGGTGCGCGAAAGCCCATCCTGCAGTCGCGCAGTTCGCGTTCGCTGCGGAGCGCGAGCGCGGCGCAATCAGGAAACGTGAAGGCGGCGGCGCGGCCCGGCGGCGTGGTCACGCGTTCGCCGAACCGCTCACAGAGCAGCGCGACGATCTGCTGGATTTGCACGATCTGCTTGGTCGAGGAGAGGATGAACGAGGCGAGACATTCCCACGGGTCCTGCCGGAGCAGACGCAGGCCGCGGCAGTGGGCGACGGCGGCCCGCATCGGCTCGTCGTCGGGAAAAGTTTTCAGCACCGCGCCGAGGTCCGCCCCGGTTTGCAGATAATTTTTCAGCCACGCCCAGTCGGCGACCGGCGCGGCGGTCACGGCGAAAATTCCACCGTCGCGCGGCTGGAGCCGCACCCAGTGTGGCCCGATGATTCCCTCCCAGCCGCCGTCGCGCGCCTGCCAGCGAAACGCCTGACCGGACGCGAGCGTGGCCGCGAGGTCGTAGTCCCGGACGGGCAGGAAAATCTGGCGTGTGAGGGCGGACATGATTAACGCAGGTCGCGGCAGAAAAAGATTTGCACGGTGTGCAGCACGCGCCCTTCATGCAGCACGGGAAACAGTCCCAGGTCGCGCACTTCGGCAAATTCCCTGGCCAACACCGTCGGCGGCTTTCTGATTTCTTGGTTCTTCGACACGAAAAGGGCGTTCTGCCCGCGCGGTAATCCGCGATAGCCGGGCCAGAAGTAGAACTGGTTTTGCGGATGGTCGGTGGTGAGAAAATAGACGAGTGGCACGTCGCGCACCGCCGCCTTCGCTGCGGGCAGATAAAACGAAAGCTCGCTGGTGATGCCGTAATGGCCGCCGATGATGAAAACCGGCCGACCTTCCCCGAGCAGCTTTTGCCGCTGCGTCTCGACGGTGGCGGCCACTTCCTTCCAGCCGCGCACCCGGCGCAGCGGCTCGGCCCGCGCAGGAAGTTGGAGCTGGGTGATTTTTTGGATGAGATCGGTGTCGTGCAAAAGCACCACCACGGCGAGGCCGGAAGCCACGCCGGCCACCAGCCAAGTGCGGACCGCGCGCGCGCCTTCACGCCAGCGTTGTTCCCAATAAACGACCATCAGGCAGAAGAGCGGCAGCACGGCGGGCGCGATCCAATTCGGAAACACGCGCGAATGAATCGTGTAGAGCAGGTGAAACAAATAGACCGGCGCGCCCATGCAGAAAAAAAAGAGCAGCAACGCGCGGCGGCGGGCCGGAGCGCCGGTCTCCGACCCGGCGGGTTCCAAGTTTGCGTCACCACCGCGCCGGATCGGAGATCGGCGCTCCGTCGTGTCAAGCTGCGCCGCGCGGCGGTCGCGCCGCCAGAAAGTAATCGCCGCCCAGGCCGCCGCGACGAAGAAGACGGGGTGCAGCAGGCCGATGGTGAGGCCGAGAAATTCGGCGGGGAATTTCCATTGCGGATGCCACGCGCTGTTGAGTTTTCCGTTCGAGGCGACGTGCGCGAGCGTGATCCAGTCGTGCTGTTGATTCCAGACCAGTACTGGCAGCATGCAGAGCAGGTTGATGACCAGCGCGAGCCACGGGCCGGGCCGGCGCAGGTGCGCGCGGGCCGGCGGCCAGAGCGCGAAGAAGACCGCCCAGCAAAGCCATTGGTAGAGCGCGGAGTATTTGGCGAGAAAGGCGAGGCCCATCCAGAGGCCGGTCCAGAGCCAGTGGCGCGTGGTGCCGCCGGGCTGAACCGCGCGCCAGCCGGCGAGCAGCGCGGCGGTCCAGAACAGGATGAGTAGCGGATCGACCGTCAGCAGCGTCCCGCCCACGGCGAGCAGCGGCGTGACGTTGATGATGAGCACGAGCGCGAGGCCGGCGCGGACGTTCACCTCGCGCGCGAAGAAGCGGAGGAGTAAAATCCCCAGCGTGGCGGCGATGACCGGCGAAAAAAAGCGCACGCCCAGCTCGGTGTCGCCCCACAACTGCGTGCCGAGCCATTGCGTCCAGGCGATGAGCGGCGGCTTGCTGAAATAGGAAAGCGCCGGGTGCTTCGACCAGAGCCATTGGTAGGCCTCGTCCTCGCTCAGCTCGATCACGCCGCCAGCGAGGTAGGCGAGCTTGGCGAAAAAAATCAGGGCGATGAGAACGTAGCCGAGGCGGAGCCAGTGCTGGTCGGGGGAAGAGGCGTGGGGCGTGGAGCGTGGGGCGTGGGGCGTGAGGGCGAGCGAGGGCAATTTATCCCACCAGAGCGGCAACCATTTTTGCCCAGCCCAACGCCAGAGGCTGTTCGTCGCCCAGACGAAGGCGAAGGCGTAGCCCGCGCCCAGCACCGCGCCGGCCAGCACGTCGCTGGGATAATGCACGCCGTTGTACACGCGGGAAAACGCCACTGCCGCCGCGAGCGGGTAGAGCAGGCGCGCGGTGCGGCGAAAGAAAATGAACGCGACGGTCGCGGCGGCGAAACAGTTCGCCGCATGGGCTGAGGGCATGCTGCCGCTCAGACTGCAACCGCGCATCCGTCGGCCAGGTTCGGCGGGTTTGGCGGCGGCGGGAGGCGCGGTGGCGGCGCGGTCCGCCCGGAACGTCATCGGCAGGCGCACGCCGGGCAGCGTGAGGCAGGGGCGCGGACGCGCGGTGGCCTGCTTGAGCGTCCGGCAGATCACCCCGTCGCCCAGCGCGGTGACGAGGAGGAGAAAGAAAACGCAGAGCCGCGCGCGCGCGCCGCCTTTCCAGACAAAGAGGACGCCCAGCAAAATCAACGCGGGGATGAAGAGGGCGAAGCCGGAGAGCATGGGCATCAGCCAGTCGAAGCACGGATTGCTCAACGTCTGGTTGACGAAGCGGAACAGCGCGGTGTCGATTGATTGCAACCAGGCCATGATTTACCGGTCGCCGGCGGAACGCCGAGCGAACAAAGCGGATTGAACCTTGAACTGG
>CANMZY010000406.1:0-3367 GCA_947502425.1 Verrucomicrobiales bacterium | reverse complement strand
GCGAGCGTGCGCGGCGGCAGTTCCCCGGCGGCCAGTTGCCGGAGATGCCGCTCCACCGTCACCCGCACCGCGCCGGCCTCGGGAAGCGGCACCATCTGGTCGGCGAACCGCACCGTGCCGGCGGTGGGGTCAAGGATAAGCGGTGTGGTCGTGCCCCGATAATAAATCTCGGTGCCATACGTCCAGTCGCGGACGGGCGGGTTTTCTTCCCACCGCCGAAGCTGCGCCTCGAGCCACGCGGTCTGCTGGCGGGCGAATTCACGCGCAAATTTCTGCGTGCCGCCGAGCGGAATGGTCACGCGCGCCGTGCCGTCGGGCTGCAGTCGCAGCACGTAACGGCGCGCCCGAGCATTGAGCACCAGCCGGAGCGGCACCGCGCGCGAGCCGACGAGGAGCGTGTCCGCCGCACTGGTGCGTGGCGTGGGCGGTGATCGGAAGAGAAAATCAAACTGCACGCTGAAAGTGAAACAGGCCGCGGCGGCTTTGACAATTCCGCGCGGAGGAAAATCGGATGGCGTCCTGATTTGCATTTCGCCGGAGCGCGGCTAAGCCGCGCTCCATGCAAATTCGGACACCACCGAAATTCGTTCCGCGCTTTACTTCCGGCGCAGCCGGCGGCAAGCTCGTCGCAGCTCGGACGCAATGAGGAAAATCAAAATCAATTCGCATGTCGCTGAAACAAACAATTGAAACGGTGTTCGCCGGCGTCCCCTACCCCGGCGATGGCAACATCACCCGCTGTCCGTATGACTGCTCGGAGTGCCGGGACGTGGCCAAATTTTTCAAGGGCCGGGCGTGGCAGGGCAATTCAGTGGAGGACTTGCGTACCCACCACACCGCGCTGGCGCTGTTCACCCCGGAAGCGTTTCATTATTTTCTGCCCGCCTTCATGCTCGCCTCCGTCGAGGGCTACGACAAATTCGACGTCATTCCTGATTCGGTCCGCTCGCACTTTGAATATCTGCGTGAGCACCGGGAATATTTCGCGGTGCGGATGAGCCAGTTCACGCTGGAGCAGCGCAAGGCGATCATCGGGTTCCTCATTTTCATGGAGAGCAAGGGAGCCGGCTCGTCGGAGGACGCCATCGGCCTGTTGAGCGAAGCGCCGGAGGAGACTTGAGCCGGCATCCCAGCGCGACGGCCACACTGTCCGCATAACCAAAAAACTTTTACCCCTGCTGCTGCTCGCAGTGACGGTCTGCGCGCCCGCGGTGGACGGCGGTGCATAATCCAACGCCCTCAGCCTCGGGCTCGAATTGCACGACGGCGCGCGGATCATTGGCACACTCAGCATCACGAACCTTCCGGTGCGCGCGGCGTTCGGGCGGATGGACATCGCCCTGGCGCTGGTGCAATCAGCGGAATTCAAAAGCGACAACGAAACGGTCGCCGTCGCGCTGCGCAACGGCGACAAGATGCAGGTCGCGCTGAACCTCGGCGCGGTGGAATTGCAAACGGTCTTTGGCCGCGTCAGTGCCTCGTTCAATCTCGTGCGGAAAATTTTGGTCCGACTGCCCGCCCGCACCGGCGACGGCCTCGCGCTCCACTTTTCCTTCGATGACGCCACCGCCGATCTGGTCTTGGACAAAATCGGGTTTGGCAATCCCGGTAAAGTCCGCAGCGCCCGGCCGGCGGCGAAGGGGAAAGTCGGCGGCGGGATGGGCTTCAACAACGGCGGTTTTATCCAGGTGCCGCAAAGCGAATCGCTCGTCTCCATGCAGAAGACGAAGGAGTTTAGTTGCGCCCTGTGGATCAAGCCCCGGGCGCTCGCCCGCGATTTTCCCGGGCTGGTCGGCAAGGGCGAGAATCATCCGCCCACGGCGTTCGGTGGTTATGAATTTACGTTAAACGGCCCCGGCCCCAACGATCTGATGTTCGTCAGCGGCGGCTATTATGGATACACCCGCAACCCCCGTGGGCGCTGGGTCAATCAGCACTTGCAGGAATGGATTCACCTGGCGGTGGTCACAAGCCCTGACCGGGGAACCACTAAATTTTCGTTAATGGTGAAGCCACGGCAGATGAGGCGGATGAGGCGAAGGACATCAAAAGCGTCAACTCCGATGTCCCCAACAATCTCTTCATCGGCGGTCCCGATCCCGCACATCATCCCAACCGCGTCGGCTTCGACGGCGTGATGGACGAACTGATGATTTTCAACCGCGCGCTGACAGCGGATGAAATCCGGCAGCTTTATCAGTCGGGAAAATAACCGCGCCCACCTTCTGCGACGAGGGCGTCGCAGCCACTCGGCTCAGTAGGTCTTGCGAAGATTCGACGGAAGGATGTTCAACTCCATGCGGTACTTTGCCACCGTGCGGCGCGCGATGATGATGCCCTTGGCGGTCACCATTTTTACGACCTCCTGGTCGGAGAGCGGCATGAGCGGGTTCTCGTTCTTGAAAATATCGGCGATCAGGTCCTTGACGCTGGTGTTGGACATGCCCGCGCCGCTGGCGGTCTGCAGGCCGGAGGTGAAAAAATATTTCATCTCGAAAATGCCCTGCGGGGTCTGCATGTATTTGCCGGAGACGCCGCGGCTGACGGTCGTTTCATGCACGCCCACCACCTCGGCCACCTGCACCATGGTCAGCGGCTTCAGGTGGGCCACGCCCTTGTCCATGAACTCGCGCTGCCGCTTCACGATTTCCTTCGCGATGTTCAGGATGGTGGACTGGCGCTGGTGCAGGCTCTTGATGAGAAATTTTCCGGCGCGGATTTTTTCCCGGATGTAGTCGCGCACTTCGGGCGAGCTGTCGGCCTGGGCCATCAGATCTTTATAGGTGTTGCTGATGCGGAGGTGCGGAACATTGTCGTGGTTGGTGGTGACGGCGAACTCCTCCCCTTCCTTCGCCACGAAGACTTCCGGCGAAACATAGCGGTCGTCATCCGGCAGAAAGGCGCGGCCCGGCCGCGGCTCCAGATGGCTGATGCGGGCCAAGGCCTCCTGCACGTCTTCGATCTCGTAACCCGTCCCGCGCGCGATCTCCGGGATGCGGCGCTTGCCCAGCGCCTCCATGTGATCCCGGATGATGCGATATTCGAGCGTGTCGGCGTGGTCGCTGCGCTCCAGTTGCAACATCAGACATTCGCGCAAATCGCACGCGCCCACGCCGGGCGGATGAAATGTCTGGATGACCTGCAGGACTCCCAGAATCTTCTCCGCCGGCAGGTTGGTGGTCACGGCCAGCTCCTCCACGCTGGTCTTCAGATAGCCGTAGTCGTCGATGTTGCCGATCAGCATCTCGGCGATGGGGTATTGGTTGTCCGTGAGTTCGGAGGTCCGCACCTGTTCGAGTAGTTGTTCCTGGAGGGAAGTTCCGGCGACGAGGGAATCGAACATGAACTGCCGCCGCTCCTCGTCCTC
>CANMZY010000405.1:0-3389 GCA_947502425.1 Verrucomicrobiales bacterium | reverse complement strand
GCGAATAAGTCTGGCCAGCGCCGCCGCGCCAGGTTCATTCCGTGTCCATCCGTGGTGAAAATATATTCGCAACGGCCTGGTGACGGCTTCAGCCGGCAGCGATTTTCTGCCCTTGCGGGGTTTTTGAAGGATGCAGCGCGCCCGAACTCCGAAGTCAAAAGCCATGAGGCGAAAGCCGGGGCGCAGGAGCGCGGCGGCGCGGCCGGACACGTCCGTCTTACATCGACGCCTGGATCGCTTTGAGCAGATCCGCGTAGCTCTCCAGCGCCGGGAACTGCGGGAACTGCTTTTGAATGGTCGGCGGCGAACGGAAGAGAAAGCCCGCGTGCGCCTCGCCCAGCATCGCGATGTCATTGAAGGCATCGCCCGCCGCGATCACCCGGTAATCCAAGCCCTTGAGCGCGGCCACGGATTTTTGCTTCTGATTGCTCTGCCGCAGCTTGTAATTGATGATTTTTCCGTCGGTCACGACGAGGCGGTGGCAAAAAATAGTCGGCCAGTCCAGTTGCCGCATCAGCGGCTGGGCGAACTCCTCGAAGGTGTCCGAGAGGATGATCACCTGGGTGAGCGTGCGGAGTTCGCGCAGAAATTCCCGCGCTCCCTCCAGCGGCTCGAGCGTGGCGATGACGTTCTGGATGTCGGACAACTTCAACCCGTGCTCGCCGAGAATTTTCAGGCGTCCGGTCATCAGCACGTCGTAGTCGGGGATTTCGCGGGTGGTGAGCTGCAGCTCCTGGAGGCCGGTTTTCAGGGCCACGGCGATCCAGATTTCCGGGACGAGCACGCCTTCCAAATCCAGGGTGACAATCGATTGTTTCATGGGGCGCGATTGTCGCCAAAAATTTCCCGCTGTCGAGCGCGGTGGTGTCGTGCCCGCGCTCCCGGCCAATTCGGACCCCATCTGCCCGCCAGGAACCTTGCCGGCGGAGACTTTTTTGATACCATGCCGCCTATGGCCAACAGATCACACGCCGCATGAACGTCCCGAAGCTCACCCGCCATTGCCACCACTGCGGCTGGGCATACACGCTCCGGGGCAGTCCAGGCCGCACCGAAACCTGCCACGGCTGCGGCGCGGATTTGAAGGTCTGCCTCAACTGCATCCAGTACGATCCGCGCGTGGCCGAGCAATGCCGCGAGAAGCGCGCTGATCTCGTCCAGGAAAAGCACATGGCGAACTATTGCGAGTATTTCGATTTCATCCGCCGCGAGTGGAAGGGCAAGGGGGCGGACGCCCGCGAGGCCTCGGCGCGCGACTCGTTGAAGAAACTGCTGGGCGACTGAGGTGAACGGGCGCACTCCGCAACCCGCACCGCGTCACACTTCGAGCATCTGCTGGTATTCGGGCACGAGCACCTCGGCCTGGGGCTTCATTCCGCGCAGGGTTTCCGCGAAGGCCAGGCATTGCGATTCCTCGCCGTGGATGACGGCGATCTTCTTGATGTCGCCGGTTAGCGCCTCGACATAGCGCTGCAATTCGTTTTTGTCGGCGTGGCCGGAGAAGGCGTCCACCGAGGCGATCCGGGCGCGGACGGTGTAAGGCTCGCCGAAAATGTTCACCGGGTTCCGGCCGGAAAGGATTTGTGCGCCGAGGGTGTGGTCAGCGCAGTAGCCGATGAAGAGGATGAGGTTTTTCCCGCCGGCGATGTTGTTCTTCAAATGATGCCGGATGCGGCCGGCTTCGGCCATGCCGCTCGCGCTGATGATGATGGCCGGCTCCGTGAGCTCGTTCAGCTTCATCGAGTGCGCGACTTCGCGGATGTAGGTGAGGTTCTCCATGCCGAAGGGGTTGGCCTTGTCGCGCAGAAAACGGTAGGTCGCCTCGTTGAAACATTCCGGGTGCAGACGAAAAACTTCCGTGGCGTTCACGCTGAGCGGGCTGTCCACGTAGATAGGGACGCGCGGAATTTTTCCTTCGAGCGTGAGTTGGTGCAGGGTGTAAACGATCTGCTGCGTGCGGCCCACGGAGAAGGCGGGGATGATGACCTTGCCGTTTTGCGCGAGGGTTTCGCTGACAAACCGCCCGACATCGGCCACGGCGGCGGGCTTGGCGGTGTGTTCGCGTCCGCCGTAGGTGCTTTCGATCTGGAGATAGTCCACGTCCTCGACCGGTTGCGGGTCGTTCAGAATGTCGTCACCGCCGCGCCCGACGTCACCGCTGAAGAGCCACCGAAACCGGCGGCCGTTCTCGCGGACATCAAGGATGACCTGCGCGGAGCCGAGGATGTGGCCGGCGTCGCGGAAGGTGACGGTCACGCCGTCGATCACCGGCATGGGGCGGTCGTAATTGATGGCGACGAACTGGCGGATGGCCTTCTCCGCATCGGCGGCGGAGTAGAGCGGTTCGACGGGCGGGAGCTTTTTTTTGGCGCGCTGCCGGGAGATGAAGTCGGCGTCAGCGCGCTGAATTTCGGCGGAATCCTCCAGCATGATCGCGGCAAGGTCGCGCGTGGCGAAGGTGGAATGAATGTTTCCGGTGAAGCCCTGGCGGCAGAGGTTCGGAAGATTGCCGCAGTGGTCAATGTGCGCGTGACTGAGCACGGCGGCGTCAATCTGGCGGGCGTCGAAGGGGAGCTTCCGGTTGCGCTCGATGGATTCCTCGCGCCGGCCCTGGAACAGGCCGCATTCCAGCAGGAGCCGCTGGTTGTTCACCTCGATGAGGTACATGGAGCCGGTGGTGGTGCGGGTGGCGCCGAGGAAATGGATTCGCATGGCCGCAGAATGGCGGGCGGGGGAAAAAGTGCAAAGTGCAAAGTGGGCGGCAGGGGGGCGCATCTCATTTTTTGCCGAGGGGCGCGCTCCTCTTCCTGTCCCTGCGGGACTTCGTCCGCGCACGCACCCCAGAAACAGAGATGCGCCCGTCCCGTGCTTTGGCTACACTGGCGGGGTGAGAAAATTTTTACGAAGCGCGGCGCTGCTGGTCCTGCTGGTGGGGCTGGGGGTCTGGATCGTGACCGGCTGCCATCGCGGCTGGAGTCGCACCTCCTTGACGCGCCTGGAAATAGATCCGGTGACGGAACTCGAGTTTCCAGTCCAAGAAAAGAAGTTTGTCGCCGGGGTGGATTTTCTGGGCGTGTGCCTGCTGGCGGCGAGCGGCCTGGCGGCGGTTTCGTTTTTCGCGCGCAAGAAATGAATTGGCAATCGGCGGCGGGGGCGGCATCTATAGCGGCATGAAAAAAATTCTACTGCTCCTCGTCGGACTGGCCACCGCCGCCCAGGCCGAACCGCAGGCGTTTGACTTCAAGGATCCCAAGGGCGTCAACAACGTGGTCTTCAAGCTCGACGCGCCGCTGGAGGCGATCAACGGCTCGGCCACCGGCATCTCCGGCACCGTCACTTTCGACCCCGCCAGTCCCGGCGCGGTCAAAGGCAAACTGACGGTCGAAGCC
>CANMZY010000404.1:0-3390 GCA_947502425.1 Verrucomicrobiales bacterium | reverse complement strand
CCCGCGAGCGGGTGAAACTGAGTTGCAGCATCTGGCGCTACCATCCGACGCGAAAATTTTTTGAGGTCGTCACCCACGGCACGACCAATCCGTGGGGCCACGACTGGGACGACGAGGGGCAGTTGTTTTTTTCCAACAACGTCATCGGGCATCTCTGGCACGTCGTGCCGGGCGCGCATTACAAGCGGATGTTCGGCGAAGATTTCAATCCGCGCGTCTATGGCCTGATGGACGCGACCTCGGACCACCTGCACTGGGCCGGCCAGGACTGGGGCAAATCGCGCACCGGCCAGGGCGCGCTCGGCGGCGGCCACTCGCATTGCGGCGCGATGATTTATCTGGGCGACAACTGGCCGGCCGAATATCGCGGCGCGATCTTCATGGGTAACATCCACGGCAACCGCGTGCTCTACGACACGCTCGAGCGCAAAGGCTCCGGCTACACCGGCCGGCACGGGACGAATTTTCTGATGGCGAATGATCCATGGTTCCGCGCGGTGAGCATGGCCTACGGCCCGGACGGCGGGGTCTTCGTCACTGACTGGAACGACCTCGGCGAATGTCATGACAGCGATGGCACGCTGCGCACTAGCGGGCGCATTTACAAAATCACCTACGGCACACCCAGGCCGCCCGCGCACGCCGATCTCGCGAAACTTTCCGACCCGGAGCTGGTGAAGCTGCAACTGCACCAGAACGACTGGCTGGGGCGGCACGCGCGCCGGCTGCTCCAGGAGCGCGCGGCTGGTGGCAAGCTGAGTCCGGGCGCGCGCCCGGCGCTGCTGAAAATTTTTGCCGACAGCCCTGAAGTGCCGCGCAAGCTGCGCGCGCTCTGGGCGCTCCACAGCATCGGCGCGGCGGAAACGCCGTGGCTGGAGGAGCAGCTTAATCACAGCAGCGAACACGTCCGCTGGTGGGCCGTGCAACTGCTCGTCGAAGGCAAGACGGCCCCGGCGGACGCGTTGAAAAAATTCCAGAACCTGGCCCGCAATGACCCCTCACCGCTGGTGCGGCTGGCGCTGGCCTCCGCGCTGCAACGGCTCCCGCTGGCCGACCGCTGGAAAATCGCCGAGGGCCTGGCCGCGCACGAGGCCGACGGGGCGGATCAGAATCTGCCGCTAATGATCTGGTACGCCATCGAGCCGCTGGTGCCGGCGGACCGCGCGAAGGCGGTTCAACTCATGGGCCAGTGCAAGCTGGCGCTCGTCCGGCAGAACATCGCGCGCCGTCTCGCGCAAAACTAAATCTCATCGACATGAAAGCAGTCATTCTCGCCGCCGGCAAAGGCACGCGCATGAGGGAGCTGACCGACGAGCTGCCCAAACCGATGCTCCGCGTGCAGGGCCGGCCGATTCTCGAACACATACTCGAGGGCATCAAATCCACCGGGGTGCGCGAGTTCTTCATCGTCACGGGCTGGAAGGCCGAAGTGATCGAGAACTATTTTGGCGACGGGCAGAAATGGGGCGTGAACATCCGTTACGCGCGCCAGCTCGTGCAGGACGGCACCGGCAAGGCTCCGGAGCTGGCGAAGGAATTCATCGGCCCGTCGCCGTTCCTGCTGACCTACGGCGACATTCTCGTCCAGCCGGAGACGTATCAGCGGATGGTCCACCGCTACAACGAGGATTATTTTTCCGGCGTCGTCACCGTGACCGGTAGCCAGGATGTGACCAAGGGCGGGCTGGTCTTCTTCGATGAAAAGTTTTGCCTCACGCACCTGGTCGAGAAGCCCTCGCCCGCGCAGCTCGATCAACTCCGCGCCGAAGGCTGGCTGAAGCCGGGCGCGACCGGCTGGTACAACGCGGGCATCTACGTCTTCCGTCCGTCGCTCTTCGAATTCACCGCCACCCTGGAAAAATCGCCGCGCGGCGAATACGAACTGACCGACGCCATCGCCGCGCTCGTCCGCGCGCATCATCCGCTGGCGGGCCTGGAAATTCAGGGCCGCTGGGTGGACGTGCGCGATCCAGAAGTGCTGGCCGAGTTGGAGAAGGGGTGAAGTCCGGCGTTTCGAAACGGAAGGTTCAAACCAGCTTCGCCCGGTACGCGGCCAAAAAGATTCGCAACTGTCCGTAGTTGTAGCCCGCCGGCAAAAGTTGAAACGCGCCGCCAATGTCCCCGAAGCCAGCCTTCCCGAACGCCCCCGCAATCGCCTGCTGCTGCTCGCTCGTCAGCAGTTGTTCGAGTTTGATGCCGACCTCGCCGAGTTCGAGCGCGCTGGCGAGATGTCCGTAAATCGTCCCCACGGTCAGGTCACGATGATGCGCGATCTCCTCGACCGATTCGCCGTGGCGGAAACGGTTGAGCGATTCGCGGATCGTGTCGTTCATGCGCGGCTTCGGCGCGGGCGGCGGCGCGGTTTGGAACGAGTCGTCCGCGAACATCTGCTTGGGATAGGTGCGGAGATAATCCGCGATCTCGCCGAGAAATTTTTCGCCGAACTCGATCCTCTTCTTCTCGCCCACGCCGCTGATGCGCGTGAACTCGCGATCGGTCGTCGGATAGTTCCGCGCCATCTGCCGCAGTGAGACGTCGTCGAAAATGATGTAGGGCGGCACGCCGCGTTCCTCGGCGAGCTTGCTGCGCAGCCCGCGCAGCCGCTCGAAGAGCGCCTCGTCGCAGGCGATTTCCCCGGCGCTGTGGGCGCGCGGCTCGGGCACGGCGGCGGGCTTCGTCAGCGTGACCGGCGTTCGCGTGCGCAGCACTTCGCGACCCTCGTCCGTGAGTTCGAGCGTGGTGAATTTGTCCGTCGATTGCTTCACGAAGCCGAGCCGGACCAGCTCGCGCCCGATGGACTGCCATTCCGTCCGTTTCAAATCCTTGCCGATGCCGTAGGTCGAAAGCTGGTGATGGCCCCATTTGCGGACCTTGTCCGTGTCCGCGCCAGTGAGGATTTCGACGAGATGATTCAGGCCGACGGAGAAGCGTCCATGCTCGCGCACGCGGTAGATGCACGAGAGAAATTTTTGCGCGGCCAGCGTGCCGTCGAACGTGGCGCGCGGGGAAAGACAGTTGTCGCAGCCCTCGCAGTTCGTTCCGGGAAACTGTTCGCCGAAATAATCGAGGAGCATCGCGCGGCGGCAGTCGGCGGCCTCCGCGTAATGCACCATCTGCTGCAACTGTTCGCGCGCGAGCTGCTGTTCCTTCGGATCGGGCTTCTCGTCGATGAATCCGTTCTGCTTGACCACGTCGCCCGCGCTGAAGAGCAGGAGACATTCGCTCGGCAGTCCGTCGCGGCCCGCGCGGCCGGTTTCCTGGTAGTAGCTCTCGATGTTTTTCGGCAGGTCGTAATGGACGACGAAGCGGACGTTCGGCTTGTTGATGCCCATGCCGAACGCGATGGTCGCGCAGATCACACGCACCTCGTCGCGCAGAAACAGTTCCTGA
>CANMZY010000403.1:0-3391 GCA_947502425.1 Verrucomicrobiales bacterium | reverse complement strand
AAACACGATGGTGTGGTTCTCCAGCGACAACGGCGGCTGGGTCGATCCCAAAAACCCGGAAGCCAACGGCACCAACGTGGATCTGCGCGGTCGCAAGGGCGACATGTGGGAAGGCGGCATCCGCGTGCCCGGCCTCATCGAATGGCCCGGGCGCATCAAACCGGCCGTGACGGACGTGCCGGCCGGAGTCGTGGATATTTTCCCAACGCTGGTGGATTTGCTGCAGCTCAAAGTGGAGCGCCCCGTCCCGCTCGATGGGATCAGCCTCGTGCCGTTGCTCGACGGCCGGATGAAGACGCGCCCCCAGGCGATCGGCTTCTGGCAGTTTGCCGGGAATCAGAAAAATCTCACGCCCGACTCCGGCCCTTCAGCGTGGAGTGACAATCAATACAAGCTGGTGAAGACCAAAGCCGGCCAGTGGGAACTGTATGACCTCGTCGCCGACCGCGCCGAGAAGCACGACATTTCAGAGCAACATCCAGAAATCCTCAACCGCATGAAGTCCGAACTGGCGAAGTGGCATATCTCTGTTATCGACAGCTACCACGGCCATGACTATCCTCAGAAAAAAGTAATTCAGCCACCCAAACCGCAACGCAGCACATTATGAATAAAACCAGTTTCATCCCCACTCGATTCAAGGCCGGCCTGTTCCTCGTGATCGCCGCCGCTCTCCCCGCGACGGCTGACGTGCGCCTGCCAAAAATTTTCACGGACAACATGATGTTCCAGCGCGACATGCCAGTGCGGGTCTGGGGCTGGGCGGACGCCGGCGAAGAAGTGAGCGTCACGCTGTCCGGCAAAACCGCCACCACCAAGGCCGATGCGACCGGGAAGTGGAAGGCGGAGTTGCCGGCACTCAAGGAAGGCGAAAATTTGGCACTGACGGTCAAGGGCAAGAACAGCCTCGAGTTGAAAAATGTGATCATCGGCGACATCTGGGTCTGCGGCGGCCAGTCGAACATGGAGTGGAGGTTAAACCAATGCCTGGCTGGAGCCGAGGACAGCAAGACCGCGGACTTCCCGAAAATCCGTCGCATCAAGTTCAATCACGTCCAGACCGGCGAACCCCAGGCCGACGCGCCCACGGGCGGTCCCTGGCAGGTCTGTTCGCCGGCGACCGTCGGAACATTCACCGGGGTGGGATATTACTTTGCCCGCGAGATTCACCAGAAAACGGGCGTTCCCATCGGCATCATCGATTCCAACTGGGGCGGCACGCGGATTGAGCCGTGGGTCGCGGCCGAAGGCATTGATCTGGTGGCCTCGCTCGGGGCCGGACGGCAGGAAGCGGTGAAAACCTACCAGACTCAGTTGCCCGGCGCGCTCACCGCCATGGAAGAATGGGTCGCCCAGACCCGGAAGAATCTCGACAGCGGCAAGCCGACCACGCCTCCGCCCGCCCTTCCGGCCCTGCCGGGCCTCAAAGGCTGGAGTGGAATGTATAACGCCATGATTCATCCGGTCATCCAGCTGCCCATCAAGGGCGCGCTCTGGTACCAGGGCGAGTCCAACGGCAACGAGGGCGAGTCCTATTACGAAAAGAAACGCGCCCTCATCGGCGGCTGGCGCAAGAATTGGGGCCAGGGTGATTTTCCGTTCTACTTTGTGCAGCTCGCCAGCTTCCAGTCCCCCACGCAGAATCCCGCCGGCGGCAACGGCTGGGCCAAACTCCGCGAGGCCCAGACCAAGACCCTGAACGTTCCCAACACCGGCATGGCTGTGATCACCGACACCGTCCCGCTCGCGCAAGCCAACGACATTCATCCGGGGAATAAATTCGACGTCGGCTCGCGCCTCGCCCAATGGGCGCTGGCCAAGGACTACGGGCAAAAAAACGTGGTCTTCTCCGGGCCGCTGCTCAAGGCGCTGAAAGTCGAAGGCGGCAAGGCGCGTCTCGAGTTCGACCACACCGGTTCAGGGCTGATGGTTGGCAAAAAGTCAGGGCGCGCTCCCACCGTCGAGGACAAGGAAGGGAAACTGAAACGCTTTGCCATCGCTGGCGCGGACAAGGTTTGGGTCTGGGCCGACGCTGTGATCGACAAGAACACCGTGGTCGTCTCCTCGCCGGACGTGAAGGAACCCGTCGCGGTGCGCTTTGCCTTCGAGATGAATCCCGACGGTGCGAACCTCTACAACCGCGAAGGCCTCCCCGCCTCACCCTTCCGCACCGACGTCTGGTGATCCAGTCCGGGAATTTCCCGCGCGAAAATCTCGCGCTCTAAACCCTTGAACCCCGTAGCCGCGCCTGTGAAGGCGCGGCTTTTTTTTATGTCCACCTGCTGCCAAAGTCAGCCGCCGCTGCACAGCGGCGGCTACGAAGATCATCCCCCCCGGCCACGGGGAGCCGACGATGAATGTTTGATGCGCCGCTTGGACATGGCGAGTTCGCGATGGGTCACGGCGCAGGAAATGACGACTCCCGCGAAGTCAGTGAAAGAATTGGCCCAGGTGAAAGTATTCGTGCCCGTGCGATTCACTGCCCAGTGATACTCATCTGAAATGGACCCGCCAGGAAAACGAAACGTCGTGGCCCCGAGTTCCCGGAGGAGCGCGAGGTTCGCCGGCTCGTCGAAGTAGAAATCCCAGATGGCGGCGTTCAGGGCGAAGTGCCGGGCATCGACGGTGCGGGCGGAAGGCGCAGCGTTGGCGACGACTTGCGCCGCCTCAACGGTCGCGGTGGCGAGCGCGCCGGTGCAGAGGGCGAGGGTGACGAGAATGGATTTCATGGTTGGATCAAGGTTTGGCTGGTTCAGGGATGGATGGCTTCGCCGGGTCCTCGGGCTGGGGTGAGGCTGGCAAACCCGGCGCGCGCTTCACGGTGGCCAGCAGGTGATACTTCCAGCCGTCGCGGTGCGACACGGTGGCAAACTCCCACAAGCGCCCGTTCTCCAATTCCCGCCAGTCCTTGGCCCGCTGCTCGAGGTCCTTCGCCACGGCGCGCGCCTCGGTCTTGGTGAACTCTTTGGGCAGCGTCCACGCGAGCACGCGGGAGTTCACGCCCGCCCAGGTCTGCTGCTGCGCGCCGCGGTAGGTGCCGGGCGCGGCTGTTTGCGCAAGCTGTCGGAGGGCGTCACGTCCTGCCAGACTTCCAGGCCGAGGGCGGGGTTCTTATCGCGCTCGAAGTGCAGGAGAATGTCCCGCGTGCCCGGCGGGTTGGAGGCGAAAAGTTACCGGCGGCGTGGCGGGTCGGAGTTCGTGAAGAACAGTGCCCAGATTTGCCCCTCCTCTGGGCCGGCCAAAAGCCGGAATTGACGCCCGGCGGTCCGGGATGTTAGACACCTCGCTTATGCACTTCTCGAAATCCATTGTCATGAACCTCTCCCTCATCGCCGCCACCGCCACCGCTTCCGCCGCCGCCGAATCGAAGCAGCGCACCGTCCACTCCCAG
>CANMZY010000402.1:0-3407 GCA_947502425.1 Verrucomicrobiales bacterium | reverse complement strand
GCGGGCCGGAGCGCGGACGGGGTGCGTGCAGTTCATCCTCCACCGCGCCAGGCGGTTCTTTGTCCGCCGGCGCAGCGGCCGCCAGGCTGACCAGCGGCAGCGCCACGCTCAGGACGAGCAGGAAAAAGATTCGTTTCCGACGGAAGGAAAAGATGGTCATAAATTTTGATATTGCCTGGAACACGACTGATTCAGCCAGCGACGCAGCCGTGGGGCAATGGAAATCATGGCGTCACGGAACTGAAGATTGGAGCGCCGGTCTCCGGCCCGGCGAGGGCTGAACCGGCATCATGGCCCTGCAACGCGCCGCTCAACCGATGAACGAGCAGATGTATTCGCAGAAACCGGACTTGACCTCGATGTCAAAGCCGGACTTGGCCGGGATGTTGAAGACCGCCCCCGCCGGATATTCCTGCACGGCCGTCTGACCGTCGAGCTTCACCGAGCACGCGCCGGCCACGATCTCCATCAGTTCCGCCTGGTCCGTGCCGAAATGAAACTTGCCCGGATAAATCAGGCCGAGCGTCTTCTTGCTCCCGTCCGGAAACAGAATGGAATGACTGACGACCCGGCCGTCGAAATAAACATTGGCCTTGGTGACGGCGGTGACGCCGGTGAATTGCGCGGGAATGGATGACATAGTGGCGGGGAGTTTTGGTGGAACGGAAAAAAAGTCAAGCGCGGGCAGGATCGGCCGGGCGAACACGGCGAACTTGTTTGCCAATTGGCCGGCCCCCCAATAATTTCCGCCATGCCCGACGCCAACCATTTCATCACCGCGCCCGACGTGCTGCACGAGGACTGGCCGTATTGCCAAGTCGAGCACCTGTCGAACGCGGAACTCGTCGGTGCGAAGGAATTGTTTCTGGTGCGCGCCACTTTTCCGCCGGGCGCCCTGCACAGTTTCCATCGGCATCCGCGGCGCGAGGAGATCATCTACCTGCTCGAAGGCCAGGCCGAACAATGGGTCGGTCGGGAAAAGCGCGTGCTCGGCCCCGGCGACCTGGCGCACATCCCGGTGAATGAACCGCACGCCACCTTCAACTCCGGCTCCACTCCGTTGAAATTTCTCGCCATCCTCAGCCCGGTGGACGCGCCAGGGCCGTTCACCGTGGATGTGTTCAACGAACTTCCCTGGTCCGGCCTGCTCCCGCCGACCCACGCTGGGAAGTGAGCCGCTGCCGCCCCCTGAGGGATCAAACCGCCCAGATGACCAGGGCCGCCACCGCCAGGGCCGCGCCGGCCAACCGCAGAACTGGGATCGCCGGCCGGGAATTTTTTTGCGCCGCCGCGAGGGCGAGAAGAATTCCCGCGAGATGCAGCATCGCGCTCGCCAGCACGAAGCCCGCGCCGTAGGCCGCCGCTGAGGCCGTCGCCGGCATTTCCGCTCCGTGCGCGAAACCGTGGCACAGCGCGAACACCCCCACCACGGCCACGCTCGCCGCCAGCGGCAGTCGCGCCGCCACCGCAATCAACACGCCCAAAATCAAAACTGAAGCCGCCACGCCGGACTCCGCAAACGGCAGCGCCACCCCGCTCAGGCCGAGCGCGCCGCCCAGCGTCAACACTCCCACGAATCCCGCCGGCACCAGCCAGCGCGCGCGCCCGCCCAGTTGCGCCGCCCAGAGGCCGACCGCGATCATGGCCAGCAAATGATCCAGGCCGGACAACGGATGGGCGAGGCCGTTCAGCAAGCTGCTCACGTCGTGGCCCGGATGGGCGTGGGCCGAACGGGTCATGGCGGCAAGAAGAACGAGGGCGATGGAAGCGTGCTTGATAAATTTTTGCATGGCGAAAGCTAAGGAGAACGGCACAGGCGCGTCAAGCCGCCCGATGCCCGGTCGTGTCCGGATCTGCAAGGAGCGCGGCGGTGTCGTCCTCGACCAACCGCAGCAGATCTAAGTGCGGCCGCTGGTCCCGCCTGACGCGGGACACAGCCGCGCTTCTTTCAAATTCGACACCACCTGAAGTTGCTCTTCCCTTCGGCGGAATCAGTGATAAAAATGCTCCGTTAAGCTCATGAAAATCCACGTGGCCTTTCTGCTTCTCGTCTGGCTCGCGCCGCTGCTGCCGGCCCGCGCCGAGGAAACCAACGCCCCCACGCCCCGGGAAATCTTTTCCGCCGCGCTCCTGAGAATCGCCGAGGTGATCGAGCCGACGCCCGGAACGGCGCCGCAAACCTTTTCCGCCAGCGTCATTATCACCGAGGCCGGAGGATTGCCCAAGAACCTCGTCGGGCAGAAGGCGCGGCTGGCCTTCCAGGCCCCCGACCGCCTGCTGCTTTCCACCACGATCGAGGAGAAACCGTTCGCGCTCGGACGGGACGGGCAGGAATTGTGGGTTCACACGCCTGCGAAGAAGTTCGGCGTGGTCGGCACGCCCGGCCGTCCGCTTTTTTTCACCGCGCCGGAAAAAAAGGACCTGAGCGAACTGCCCCCCTTCAAGCTGCCGATTCTCAAGGAGCAGTTGCTCCTCGTGCCCGTGCTAGCCAAGATCAAGCTGCATCCGCCGGAGACAATTGACGGCGTGCGCTGCCAGGTCATCTCGGGCGCGCCGCCGCCCGAGGCCGTCAAAGCTTTCCGCCTTCTCCCCTTCTCCATCGGCGTCGCCATCCGCGAGACAGACCACCTGCCGGCCCGGATTAAATTCAACAGCGGCCGGGGCCTGAGCCTGCGCGTGCAATTGTCCGACGTGAAACTCACCGAGGCCTGGCCCGCCGCGCGGTGAAAAATCCCCGCCGGCCCCGACGACCAGATCGAACGCACCGCCGTCTCCCATCTCTCCCGCTTTTTCGCCAGCGCGCTCGAACAGGTGAACGAAACCATCCCCACCCTGCCGCCCGCCACCGGCGCGCGCCGGGTGCTCGCCACGGAAGGCAACGGCCGGCTGGAGAGCATCGACGACACCCGCTACAATCTCGCGGAACTGTTGAAAGGCCCGCCGGCCGACGAAGAGCCGAAGCCTGAGCCGGCGCCGAAATAAAAACAGAAACAGACTGGTTGCTTTGCGGGTGGATCGTTGGTAGAAATTTTCCGTATTGGAAATGCGGGTGTGGTTCAATGGTAGAATGTGGCCTTCCCAAGGCTGAGACGAGGGTTCGATTCCCTTCACCCGCTCCAAACCCGATTTCAACCAATGGAATCTATAGTTTTGTGAGTTTCAGCATTTTCTAAATCAGGCCAGCGCTAAAGCCTAGTGCTAAAAATCCCACCCGTATCAGGGATGTTTTCCAGCGTTTTCCGGTGTTCTTTTCGCTCTGTAAAATTGAAACGGCTTTTCGTTTCGGTTCACAGACGAACGGAGCGGCGGCAACCCGCTACGGTGATTCCTGCGCTGGCGGGAGGGGCGGCGAAACTGCGGAAATCGGGATTGACGCACGCCGACGGAGGCGCAGTATGGCAAATGAA
>CANMZY010000401.1:0-3409 GCA_947502425.1 Verrucomicrobiales bacterium | reverse complement strand
CATCTCCTCGTCACTCAGTCGTCCCTCGCGCCAGTGTGAAACCGCGGCCGCCAGACGCCGGCCATAAAGTCCGGCCAGATCGGCCGCCGAAGCCGGCGCGTCCCCCGCCAGCAAAAAAGCGGCGGGCACGAGCAGCTCTTTCGGTCCGGAGCCGTTGTGAAACACCACCTCCGCGACGCCAAAACTGGCGCGGCCCGCGTCGCTGCCGCCCGAGGTTGGAGAATCCTCTGCCGTGGCAAATTCCAGATACGCATTCGCGCCCTTCCGATAGGCGGTGTCCAGGCGGAACCACTTCATTTCCCCCGCGCTCAAGCCCTGCGCCGGATAAATTCCTCCGCCACCGATGGCGTAGTTCTCCACGACCAGCCGGAACTGGCTGTGATCCCCGAGCGCGCGCACGCTGATGCTGCCCGTCTCCACCTTGAACCGGGGCGAGGTAAACACGCCGGTTTGTTTCCGGGTCAGCGCGTGCGTGTACACGCCCGCCGGATAAAGTCCGTTCAACACCCGATCGCCTTTGATCTCGGGGCTGAACTCGCCCGCCGTCGCCGCCGCGCCCGCACCCGTCATGAACCACCGGCCTGCGTCGTCGCCGGCCAGGTTCCAGCCGCGCGTGAAGTTGGTGCGGTTGAAATCACGGCGGCCGGCCAGTTCGGTCTTCCAGTAATCCGCAAGCTGTCGCCAGCCTTCCTGAAAAGCCTCGCCACGGAGTCCTGACAATTTCACCCAGGCATGCAGCGGATTGCCGTTGTTCTTCGCGGCGTCTGCCAGTGCCGCTTTCCAGGCCTCCGCCGCCGGCGCCTGAGCGGACCGCTTCGACTGTGCGGTTTGAAGCTGTCCGATCTCCTTGTGCAGCACCGCCACCTTCTCGCGCTCGGCCGAAGTCAGGGCTTTGGCGAGCGTGTCGGCATCGATCGCGTTCACTCCGGCGCGGAAGGACGCCGCCACTTCCTCCGCGGTGAGGGCGCGCGCGTAAAGGCGGGCCTCCTCGATCTCGCCGGCCAGCGCGGTGATGGCGGCCGCCAGATGACGTTTGCCCAGCACCACCCGCGCGGTGCCCGCGGGGAAAGTTTGCAGCGCGCCTTGCTGATAAGTTTTTCCGTAACGCGCGCCGTTGCGGAACACCGTGATGGAATTGTCCGCGCCATACACGATGGCCAGATGAACCAGCTCGCCGGGCTTCGCGGTCTCGACGGAGCCACCCACATCCCGGGTGCGCTTGAACAAATCGCTGCCCGCAATCCAGCGCCGCGCCTCGCGTTCGCCGAACACAATCGAGTCGAAGACTTCGCTGTCCGGCGTCTGCACGGTCAGCACGCCGCCGCCCTTCTGCTCCAGACCGGCCAGCGCCACCCAGGCCTCCAAAGTTTTTTCGCGCAGATCGGCCGGCAATGCTTCGGTCACGACGAACGCATCCGTGCCGGTCAGGATCAGCCGCCCGCCACGCACCACCGCGCCGCCCTCGGCCCGGCCGTGCATCTTGCCCAGCGCATCGCGCAGGTCGCCTTCGAAACTCCATCGGGCCAGCGGCATCGGCAACTGCGGGGATACCTCCACGCCCCGCTGCTTCGCCAGTTCCGCCCGCGCCCGCGCTTCCACCTCCGTCATCGCCTGCGTCAACCGGCGAACCTCGACTTCCAGCCGTTCCTTTTCCGCGCTGCGCCCGCCCTGCTCCGCCAACTCCCTCACCAGCCCGCCCGCCGCGTCGCGCCAGCCTTCCGCCAGGCCGGCGCGGATTTTTTTCTTCAGCGCCGCGAGTTCCACACGGTTCGTCTGCACCAGCGCCGGCGCGTCCACCACCACCTGGCCCGGACGGCTGCTGGCGAAGACGCCGTAGAGCGCATAAAAATCCTTTTGGCTGATCGGATCAAACTTGTGGTCGTGGCAGCGCGCGCAGGAAACCGTCAGACCAAGGAAGGCCTTGGAGAAAACATCGATCTGATTGTCCACGACTTTCACCTGGTCATCCAGCGCGTCCACCGGCACGTAGCCCAGCTCGACCATCCGCAATTGCGCCGTGCCGAGAATGGATTCGTTCAGCCCGTCCGCCGGGTCGAGACGCGGCTTCGCCAGCAGATCGCCGGCGAGATGTTCGCGGACGAACTGGTCGTAGGGCAGGTCGCCGTTGAAGGCGCGAATGAGATAGTCACGGTAACGCCAGGCCATCGGCAGTTCCGGATCGCCCTGGCTGCCGTGCGATTCGCAATAGCGCACCAAATCCATCCAATGCCGCGCCCAGCGCTCGCCGAAACGCGGCGAGGCCAGCAGCCGATCCACTACTTTCGCGTAGGCCTCGGGCGAAGGATCGTCAAGAAACTCGCGCTGCTCCGTCGGCGTCGGCGGCAAGCCCGTGAGCGCGAAGGTGACCCGACGCAGCAATGATTCCTTGCCGGCCCCCGCCGAGGGTGGCAAACCGCGCTCCTCCAGCTTTGCCAGGAGAAAACGATCCACGGGATGGTCCGACCACGAGGTGCTCTTCACCTTCGGCACGGAAACTTTTTGCAACGGCTTGAAACTCCACCAGTCTTTGCGCGCCTGGAGCGTGGCGTCCCAGGCCACGGTGTTCGTCGCCGCTGCCGTCGGCGGCTGATCGCGAGGATCGGCTGCGCCCTGATTCACCCACGTCACAAAATCCGCGATGACGGAATCCGCGAGCTTGGGGCGATCCTTCGGCATCTTGGAATCCGGATCCTCGTGGCGGATGCTCTGGATGAGCAGGCTCTTCTTCGCGTCGCCGGGAAGGAGCGCCGGCCCGGAATCGCCGCCCTTGCGCAGTCCGTCACGGAAATCCACGCGCAGCCCGCCTTTCTGCTTCGTCGCCCCGTGACATTCGTAGCACTCGTTGACCAGCGCCGGCCGGATGCGCTGCTCGAAGAATTCAAGCTGGCCCGGAGAGACCGGGGCCGCCGCCTGAACGGTGAGGCCGGCTAGCCAACCTCCCATCCAGAGAGGGAGCTGCGCACGAATGGTTGTTCTCGCGGTCATCGGTATTTGGAAACGTAGCGGACGGCGGAAAAAACGAGAAGTGGAATCCGGCAATTTTTCGGGGGAAAATGGAAAGTCATCAAGCCGTCACCCGCCGGTGGAATCCCAGCTCCGGATTTCACCGGAACTGCGAAATACGATTCAGAGCGGGGAAAAAAGATCCGAAGCTTCCTGCCCGCTTCGTTCTCTCCTTTTGTCCTCCCGCTTCGGTGTTCAGAGCTTGGCTTCATTTCCAATCTGATTGGGGGGCGGCGGCCTTTCTGGGGGGCCATCGGATGGGCCAGCTCCCGGTGGCCAATCGACCCAGCACGCTGGCCAGCTCGATCATCCGGGCCACCGTGCCCAGGCTCAGCCGCCGATGCGGCTGTTGCGTTTGATGCCGATTCATCGCCACCCGGCCCAGGATCATCCACATCTCCCACTC
>CANMZY010000400.1:0-3456 GCA_947502425.1 Verrucomicrobiales bacterium | reverse complement strand
AATCCGCCCGCGGCGAGTTCCAGGCCTCATCCGCGCCCGGGACAAACCATCGGTGGAACTCGAAAAGCGCGCGGGCTGGTTTCGTTGGAGTACACGCTTGAGCGTGTCCGGCCGGCAGGAAAGGGGATGGAGCGCTTTTCCAACGCGCTCCGCCACGAAACTTCTTGGTCGTTCGACCGCGCCCGTTATACTTCCGCCATGAATCATGTGGGCATCGGTTACGATGTGCATCAGTTGGTCGCGGGGCGGAAGCTGTTTCTCGGCGGCGTCGAGATTCCGCACGACAAGGGTCTGGACGGCCATTCCGACGCGGACGTGCTGATGCACGCCATCTGCGACGCGGTGCTCGGCGCGCTCGGCGAGGGCGACATCGGCGTTTTTTTTTCGAACACCGATCCGCGCTGGCGCGGCGCGCGGAGCAAAATTTTCCTGGAGGAGGCCGCGCGGCAGGTCGCGTTTCGCGGCGGCAGGATCATCAACCTCGACGCCACGCTCATCGCCCAACAGCCCAAGATCATGCCGCACGTCGCGGCCATGAAAGACCACATCGCCCAGGCTCTCGGCCTCAATGTGAAGCGCATCGGCATCAAGGCCACGACCAACGAAACGCTCGGCTTCATCGGGCGCGGCGAGGGCATCGCCGCGATGGCCGTGGCCAGCGTGGAACTGCCGGAGGCCGGCTGACGCATGGCCAAGAAAGCTGAGATCAGTTGGAAACGCCGGACGCCCGAAGGCGAGCGCCTGGAGGTCTATGCCCAGCACGTCGGCGACCGCTGGAAATTTTTCGTCCGCGCCCGGCGCTTCGACCAGTGGCGCACGCACGAGCCGCCGCCGCTGGAGGATTGGCTGGAGCTGCTCGATGCCGTCCGCCGCCGCGCCGCGCGCCGGCTGCAGCGGCCCGAAGAGGTGACGCGCGTGGAAAAATCCATCCGCGAACGCTTTCCGGACGCGGAACTTTGAGCCGTGAAAAAGTCCCCGCTCATCCTCATCGCGCCGGGCACGCAGCAGCGCGGCGTGGAATTTGCGGATCATTCCCTGAGCCTTTCCCAAAAGTATTCCCTGGCGATCACGGCGGCGGGCGGGCTGCCGTGGGTCTTGCCGGTGCTGCCGGACGCGGCGCTCGTCGCCGAGGCGGTGCGGCGGTGCGACGGGGTGCTGCTGACCGGCGGGGACGACGTGCAGACGGAATTGTATGCGCCGGACCTGCCGCCCGCCGTGAAGAAGACCGTTTCCGCACCGGAGCCGGAGCGGGACTGGTTCGAGCTGGTGCTGATCGATGAAATTTTCCGCCAGCGCCGGCCGCTGCTGGCGATCTGCCGCGGGCATCAGATTTTGAACGTCGCGCTGGGCGGGACGCTGGTGGCGGATATTCCCAGCCAGTTGCCCGGTTCGTTACGCCACGCGCGCCCCGACCGGAAAAACGAGTTGGTGCATGATGTGGAATTGAATCCCGGCTCCCGGCTCGCCACCATCACCGGCCAGACACGGTTGGGTGTGAACAGCTCCCATCACCAGGCCGTCGGGCGCGTTGCCGGCCTCTTGCAGGTCACGGCGGTCAGTGCCGACGGGGTGATCGAGGGAATGGAATTGAAACCGGGCGTGGTGCGTGCCCCGTCTTTTTTGATCGCGGTGCAATACCATCCGGAGCGGTTGTATGACCGGCATCGGGAGCATTTGAAATTGTTTAGCGGATTCGTCCGCGCCTGCGGGCGTGGCGGCAAGTGATCTTATGAAGTAAAAAGTCATGGTGGTGGACGACGAAGAAGTCATCCGGATTTTTGTCCGGAACACTCTCGAAAAACTTGGCTACGAAGTGACAGAAGCCGCTTCCCCGTTCGGAGTCCCCCGTTTACGCGGTTCGGGCTGTGGTGAACCAAGCCGGACCGCGTAAACGGGGAACTCCGAACGAAGCGCCCGCCCTCCTCCCGCCCTACAGCAGCCGCGCCAGCTTGCGGCGGAGCAGGCCGTTGTTCACCAGAATGCGAAAGGTGTGCTCCTTGCCGGGCACCGGTTCATGGCAAAAATCACCGCCCGCGCATTCCAGAATCAGCCCGCCCGCCGCAATGTCCCACAGGCGCACCCCCGCCTCCACGTAGGCGTCGAACCGGCCGCTCGCCACATAGGTCATGGCCAGCGCCGCCGCGCCCATAATGCGGATTTTGCGGACGCGATACACCATGCGGTTGAAGACCGGCAGCATTTCATTGAGCGTCACCGTCTGTTTGGCGAAACCCATCGAGACGATAGCCTCGTTCAATTCCGCGCGCCGGCTGACCCGGATGGGCCGGCCGTTCAGCTGCGCGCGCCGGCCGCGGATCGCCGTCCACAACTCCCCGCTGAACGGCTCGAAGACCACGCCCACGAGCGTCGTGTATTTCATCGCGCCCGCGCGCCGTTGCAGCGCGATGGAAACGCAGGCGTGCGGAATGCCGTAGGTGAAATTCACCGTCCCATCAATCGGATCCACCACCCAGCGATATTCGGACGCCTGATCGCCGAGCAGTCCCTCCTCGCCGAGAATGGAAACTTCCGGGAACGCGGCGCGCAGAATTTTCTCGATCCGCTTCTGGCAGCGCACATCGAGTTCGAGCTTGATGTCGTGCTGCGTGGCCTCGTTGACCTTTTTGACCGCGTTCAAATTGCGCCGCATCATCGTGCCCGACGCCTGCGCCGCGCGGACGGCGGCGGCGAGCGCCCGCTGCTGTTCTGATAATTTCATGCGCGGCAGAGTAGGGGTGGGCCAAGGGAATTGCCAGCCCGCGCAGGAGGGCACTATGTCCTGAATTGCACTTCGCCGGAGCGCGGCTGTGTCGTCCTCGACCAGCCGCAGCAGCTACGCATTGCTGGGCGCGTTCAGAGAATTTAACACGGTTCGACATTCGGACGTGGTGCGACTGGTCTCCGCGACACAGCCGCGCTCCGGGGCAGAATCTCCGCCGGGGTCTGGTCTTCTGGTAGCTGGCTTGCGGGGAAGCTGGATTCCAGCGCGCGACTCAGATACCAATGCCGCGTGAGCAAGTTTGCCAACCAGGTCATCGCCGTCATTGGCGGCACGAAGGGATTGAAATCATGAAATCACAATTGAGCAGTTGGATCGGGTCTGGTCTGTTGCGCCGCCGAGCTTGGATGCCGTCCCTCGTTCTGGCGCTTTCGCTTGGCGGGCTGCGCGCCGCTGAGGAGCCGCACTGGGTCGCGCCGATGCAGGCGGTTCACGCGCGGTTCACCGGACAGGCGGGCACGCTCGCGCACTTCGGCGATTCCATCACCGTCACGCTGGCGTATTGGGCGCCGGTCGCGGACCAGCCGAAGAACATGGATGCCGCGACGGCCCGCGCGCAATCGCTGGTAAAAAAACAGCTCAAGCCCGAGTGCTGGCGGGCGTGGAAAGGCCCGAAGTTTGGCAGCGAAGGGCGCATGACGATCCGCTGGGCGCACGCCAACGTGGACGCCTGGCTC
>CANMZY010000399.1:0-3472 GCA_947502425.1 Verrucomicrobiales bacterium | reverse complement strand
AGGGAGAAGTTTCTGGACGCGGATTCACATTCGGACGCGTCGAGAACTCTTCCCGTGTTTTCCCCGCTGACGGCCGGAAATCGAGAGCGCAACGAAAGCAAAACAGCGGCGCGCGTTTCTCCCTCTCCCCGGGGGAGAGGGCCGGGGTGAGGGCGAGCCTTTTTCTAAACCATTCTTTCTCCCGCCACGAGCGATGCCATCAGCCATCGCGAGGTGCCTTCTCGGGCGCACTCCGGCCCGCCTACTTCTTCTTGAGGTAAAGCTCCTCCACGTTCCAGGTCGCGCGGTAGTAGCTCAGGACCGTCGGGCGGGTGTTGGCGATGTTCGCTTTGACGGCACAGTAGGAGACCGGCGTCACGGTGTAGATCATCGGCACCTGCTCGGCCATGATGGCCTGCACTTCGTCGAATATTTTTTTTCGGGCGGCAAAATCGAGCGTCTTCACTTGCGCGTTCATCAGGAAATCGATGCGCGCCTCCCAGTCCGTCGCCGGCCAGCGCTGCCGCGGGAACCACTGGTGCGTGAACCCGTCGGACTTGAGCACGTTCATGCTGCTGATCGGATCGATGCCGCCGCCGCCCAGGCTCAACAGGATCGCGTCGTAATCGTAGCTCGAATCCACGCGGGTGATGATGGAGTTGAACTCCACCGGCTGGAAAATCAGGCTGATGCCGAGTTTTTTCAGGTCGGCCTGGACGAGCAGCGCGATTTTTTCACGGACATTGTTTCCGGTGTTGGTGTTCAGGACGAACTCGATTTTGTGGCCGTCCGCGTCTTCGAGCAGGCCGTCGCCGTTGCGGTCCTTGATGCCGATCTCGGCCAGGATGGCCCGGGCTTTTTCCAGGTCGAAGGGGTAGGTGGCGATGGCGCTGTTGTACCACTTCTTGTTGCCCTCGGTTTCGATGCCGTAGTTCGGGCGGGCGCGTCCGGCGTAGATCGACTTGATAATGCTGGGCCGGTCCACCGCGTAGGACAGGGCCTGACGAAATTTCACGTCGCGGAACCATTTCAGTTTCTTCGGCTCCACAATGGGCACGCCGAGGACGGCGGCGCCGCCGGCCAGGTCGCGATGGATCTCGAGTTTGCCCGCCGTGAACTGGAAAATCGCCGGCAGCGCCTGGCCGGAAGAGAGCGCGATGGTCTTGCGCTCCTCGGCGGCGCCGGGAAATTTCACCGTCACCTCCGCGCCGCCGAGCGTGACTTTCTTCTGCTGCGGGAGCTGGCCAACGCTGATGTTATGCCAGGTGATTTCCGCGCCGGGCGGGTCGCTGGTGATCTGCACATTGGCCATCTGGTTGGTGTTTTGATTGAACCAAAAAAAGCCGCGCTCCAGACCGAGGCCGAGATCGTGCAGGTGGAAGCGGCCCTTGGCGGACTCGGTTTTGTAGCGTTCGTATTCGTCGGGCCGCACCATTTCCAGCACGTCGCACTCACCGGCGATAAAGCGCTCCGACATCGTGTTCATGTCGGGCACCACGGTGTAGATCACGTTGTCGAGGTAGGGCAGGCGCTGCCCCTTCTGGTCCACCGCGTAATAATACGGGTTGCGCTCCAGCAGGGTGAACTCGGCGGGCTTGAACTTCTTGATGCGAAACGGCCCGCTGCCGACGATCTGCCCGGGCGGGGTGTCGATGCCGTAGGCCGAGCCGAATTTCCCCGCCGGCACGCGGTTCAAAACGTGTTTCGGCAGAATCGGCACCGCGCCGAACGCCTCGAGAAACGGCGCGTAAACATCCGGCGTCACCACCCGCACCGTGACCTCGTCCACGTTCGTCACCATGAAATTTTTTCCGTCGATCATGAAGAGGTCGCGCGTGACGTTGTTGATCTGCGGATTGTAGATCACGTCGTTCCAGGTGAAGGCCACGTCGGCGGCGGTAAGCGGCTGGCCGTCGTTCCAACGCAGGCCGCGCCGCAGCTTGAAGGTCCACGTCTTCTGGTCCGGCTCCACCGACCACGATTCCGCGAGGGACGGCCCGACGACCTGCGTCTCCTCGTCGAGCGTGGTCAGTCCGGAAAAGACGAAGCGATAGATGTCTTGGGAGGAGCCTTCGTTGGCCGTGATGGGATTGAATGATTTGGGGTCGCCGAACGTGGCGATGACGAGCCGTCCGCCGAACTGGCCCGGCTCACATTTGGCGACCAGCGGCGGTTCGGGCAGCGGATAATTGGCGGTGGCCTGGGGGCCGGCGACGGGTTTATCACCGCAGCCGGCGACGGCGGCGAGGAGCGCGAGAGGGAGGAGAAATTTAAGATGGTTCATAGCGATGCTGTCGCGCAGTCTAGGGAAAAGTTCACCGGCAGGCCAAGGACATTTGCCGCGCCGGAGTCCGGCCGGGCGAATCCCGGGAGCGCCGGCATCTTTGCCGGCGCGCGGAAATTTTCCCGTGACGATGGCAGTGATCGTTGCTATCCCAACCATGTCGTCCACCTCTTTGAAAACTATGATAAACCTGAAATCTTCCCGCTGGTTTGCGCTGGGCTGGCTGCTGGCCGGCCTCTCACCCCTCGCCGCCGCCGAATTCGAGGTCCGCAACGAGGGCGAGTTCAAGAAATGCGTCGCGGCCGAGGCCACGGTGGAGAAGCTCGCCGGGGGCATGGGCTTCACCGAAGGCCCGACTTGGTTCCAAGGCTTCCTCGTCTTCAGTGACATTCCGAACAACGAGCTGAAAAAATGGAGCAAGGCCGCCGGTCTGGAAACCTTTCGCAAGCCCAGCCAGAACATCAACGGCAACACCACCGACGCCGCCGGCCGCCTGTTCAGCGCCGAACACTCCGCCCGCCGCGTCTCCGTCACGGACGCCGCCGGCAAGGTCGAAACCGTGGTCGAGACCTTCGACGGGAAAAAATTCAACTCGCCGAACGACGTGGTCGTGAAGTCCGACGGCACCGTCTGGTTCACCGATCCGCCCTACGGCCTGCCCAAAGGCGCGGCCAAGGAGCAGGCGGGCAACCATGTTTACCGGTTTGATCCCAAGACCAAGGCCGTGACCATCGTGGTCAAGGACGCGGACATGCCCAACGGCCTCTGCTTCTCGCCGGACGAGAAAAAGCTCTACCTCGCCGATTCCGGCCGGCCGCGCCACATCCGCGTCTTCGACGTACCGGCGGACGGCACCCTGGCCAACGGGAAGGTTTTCGCCGCGATCGACAAGGGCAGCCCGGACGGCATCCGTTGCGACGCGGACGGACGCATCTGGTCGAGCGCGGGCGACGGGGTGCATGTATTCGTGACGGACGGCTCGCTGGTCGGGAAAATCCTGGTGCCGGAATCGCCGGCGAATCTTTGCTTCGGCGGCGCGGACGGCAAAACGCTGTTCATCACCGCGCGCAAGTCGCTTTACGCGATTCCGGTGAAGGTGGGCGGCGCGGCGCGGCCTTGAGCGGCCGACGCATGGCCGAATTGCCGTTGACGCTGCGGACAGCCCCCCGTAAGCTCGACCCCATCACTGTCCGGGCGCATGAAGCCTCC
>CANMZY010000398.1:0-3487 GCA_947502425.1 Verrucomicrobiales bacterium | reverse complement strand
GCGCATGAAATTCTGCCTGATTCGTTCGCTTGCGATTTTGTTTTTGTTCGCAACTTGTTTCATACACGCCGCTGACAAACCCAACATCGTTTTCGTTTTGATCGACGACCTCGGCTACGGCGATTTCGGCGTCACCGGAAATAAAGAAGTTCCCACGCCGAACATCGACCGCCTCGCCGCACAAGGAACGCGCCTTACACAGTTTCATGTCGGCGCGCCGATTTGTTCGCCGTCGCGCGTTGCTTTTACCACCGGCCAATATCCGCAACGCTGGAAAATCCATTCTTTCCTCGCGCAGCGTTCCTATAATCAGCGCCGCAACATGGCCGATTTTCTCGACCCAAAAGCGCCCGCCCTCGCACGCACGTTCAAGTCCGCCGGTTATGCCACGGCGCATTTTGGCAAATGGCACATGGGCGGCGGACGTGACGTAGGCGACGCTCCGTTGCCACAGGAATATGGTTTTGATGATTCGCTGGTTTCCTTTGAAGGTTTGGGCGACCGCATTTTGCCTCCCGGCGATTTGCCGGACCAAAGCGCGAAGCTCGGTCGCGGCAACATCACGCGCGTCAAACAACATGAACAAACCGGCATCTACGTCGAGCGCGCGATTGATTTCATCCAAAGAAATAAAACCGCGCCGTTCTACCTGCACCTTTGGCTGAACGATGTTCACGACCCTTTTAATCCCGCGCCTGGTTCCACGGAAAAGTTCGCAGGCAAAGGTCGCAACGACGAAGACCGAAAGTTTTTCGCAACGCTCGCGGATATGGATCGTCAACTTGGCCGTTTGTTTGATTCCATCGATGAACTCGGCCTCGGCAAAAACACGCTCATCATTCTCACTGGCGACAACGGCCCGACCGCCTGGCGGCATTATTACGACAAGGGAATCGAGCCGCCCGGCAGCACCGCCGGAGATCGCGGTCGCAAATGGAGTCTCTACGAAGGCGGTATCCGCCAACCGCTCATCGCGCGATGGACTGGAAAAATTCCCGCAGGCCGCGTTGATGAAACCAGCCTTGTCACCGCCGTCGATTTCTTTCCATCACTTACGAAAATCGCGGGAATCAAATCGCCGAAAGTTGAATTCGACGGCGTGGACATCAGCGCCGCGTTGCTCGGGAAAAATTTCAAACGCAAGAAACCGATCATCTGGGAATATCGCCACGACATCAAACCCGGCGACCCGCGCGACGTCAGCCCGCAACTCGCCCTTCGCGACGGCAGCTGGAAATTCCTGATGGATTACGACGGCTCACGTCCCGAACTTTACGACCTCGCCAGCGATCCGGTTGAATCCAAAAATCTTGCCGCGCAAAATCCGAAACGCGTCAAGGCCATGTCCGCGCAATTGGAGAAATGGTTGCAAAGCACGGCATCGAGTCGGTGAAGGCGTCACTGCAAGGAAATTGCTTTCGCGCCCGGCGCACCGGAAACGGTCAGAACGCGGACGGGCGTCGGGGAGTGAGGGGGGCTGCCCTGGAGCACTCGGGTACGGCGCAATGGTAACGAAATAGCATCACGAATCGCAGGCAGCGGCGTTTACGGGCTTCATCGAGACGATGATGGAACCGATTCCCGCATTGCCCCTCGCATCGGGGCAGGGCAGAGTCCGCGCCCTTTTCACCATGAGCTACGAGCGCCGCAGACCATTTCCTTTCGACCAATTCGAGCCCCGCTGGCAGCGCGTGTGGGACGAACGGCAGACCTTTCACACGCCGAATCCCGGCGAGCCCGGCTTCGACGCGAGCCGCCCGAAATACTACGTGCTCGACATGTTCCCCTACCCGAGCGGCGCGGGGCTGCACGTGGGGCATCCCGAGGGCTACACGGCGACGGACATCATCGGGCGATACAAGAAAATGCGCGGCTTCAATGTGCTGCACCCGATGGGCTGGGACGCGTTCGGCCTGCCTGCGGAGCAATACGCCATCAAGACCGGCCAGCACCCGCGCGCGACGACCGAGGCGAACGTCGCCAATTTCAAGAAGCAGCTCCAGAGCATCGGCTTCGGCTACGACTGGCAGCGCGAGGTGAACACGACCGATCCCGGCTATTTCAAATGGACGCAGTGGATTTTCGTGCAGCTCTACAACGCGTGGTTCAACCCCGCGACGCAGCGCGCCGAGCCCATCTCCACGTATAAAGGCGACGATGCCGACAGCGTCCGCCTCGCCTACGTGAGCGATGCGCCGGTGAACTGGTGCCCCGAACTCGGCACGGTGCTCGCGAACGAGGAGGTCATTGATGGAAAAAGCGAAGTCGGCGGCCATCCCGTCGAGCGTCGCCCGATGCGCCAGTGGATGCTGCGCATCACGGCCTACGCGCAGCGGCTCATCGACGAACTCGATGGCCTCGACTGGCCCGAGAGCATCAAGATTCACCAGCGAAACTGGATCGGCCGCAGCGAAGGTGCGGAGGTGAAATTCAAAGTCGCCGACTGCCCGGCGGGCATGGATGAGACCATCACCGTTTTCACGACACGCCCCGATACGCTCTACGGCGCGACCTACATGGTCCTCGCACCGGAGCATCCCATCGTTGATCAGATCGTCAGTGAGGAGCAGGCGACCGCCGTCGAGGAATACCGCGAGAAAGCCGCGCGCAAGAGCGACCTCGATCGCGCCGAGTTGACGAAAGACAAGACCGGCATCTTCACCGGCGCGTTCGCCATCAATCCCGTCAGCGGCGAGCGCATCCCCGTCTGGATTGCCGACTACGTCCTGCCCGGCTACGGCACCGGCGCGATCATGGCCGTGCCTGCGCACGACGAGCGCGACTGGGAATTTGCGAAAAAATTCGCGCTGCCCATCCGCGAAGTCGTCTCGCCCGAACCGCGCCTCGGACTCGGTGGCGGTGGCGTGTGCGACGCGGAGCCGCTCGAATGCTTCCACGGCGAAGGCTACGCCATCCACAGCGGCCCGCTCGACGGACTTCCCACCGCCTCGGCGAAAGCCGAGATCATCCGCCGCCTCGAAGCCGAGGGTCTCGGCAAAAAGACGATCAACTTCAAACTCCGCGACTGGCTTTTCTCGCGCCAGCGCTACTGGGGCGAGCCCTTCCCCATCGTGTGGGAAAATGGAAAGCACCGCGCGCTCGACGCCAGCGAACTCCCCGTCGTCCCGCCCGACCTCGCCGATTTCAAACCCACCGGCACACCCGAGCCGCCGCTCTCGAAAGCCACCGACTGGGTCCGCTACACCGCCACCGCCACGCGCGAACTCAACACCATGCCGCAATGGGCCGGCTCGTGCTGGTATTACCTGCGCTACATGGACAACAAAAACGCCGACCGCTTCGTCGGCGCGGAAGCAGAGCGTTATTGGACGACCGGCTCCACCAGTCACCAGTCACCAGTCACCAATCACAAAGTCCCACACGGCGGCGTGGACCTCTACGTCGGCGGCACCGAGCACGCCGTGCTGCACCTGCTCTACGCGCGCTTCTGGCACAAGGTCTTGTTCGACCTCGGCCACGTCAGCAC
>CANMZY010000397.1:0-3498 GCA_947502425.1 Verrucomicrobiales bacterium | reverse complement strand
CGCGGTCCCGTCGGCAAAGGCCAGGGCGGCGAGCGATTTGTTGTAGTCCACCACCGCCTGGATTTCCGCGGACTGCGCGACGGTCAGGGCACTCTGCAACTGCAGGACGACGAAGCTGGTGCTGGTGCCGGCCGCCAGCTTTTTCTGCTCGGCCTCGAACGCCGACTGCGCGTATACCGTCGCCTGGCGCGTGGCCCCGACCCGTTCGTAAGCGGTCTTGGCCGTCTGGATGGCGTCGTGAATCTGCACGATGACGGATTCCTCCAATTTTTTCAGGCGGAGAATGGACTGGGTCTTCTGCTCCTTGGTGGCGCGGTAAAGGTTGCGCTCGCGCACGCGGGACAAGGGCATCGACAGAATGACCCCGACGGAATCCGATCCGAAATTGCCGCTGCCGAGATCGCTGAAGACGCCGGAAGAATTCGCGGCGAGGCCGTTCCGCCCATACGTGCCGAACACATCGAGCGAGGGGAAAAGCTGGTTGTAATCGTACTGAAGCAGGATGTCGCTTTTTTCGATCTCCAGTTTCAACTGGGCCAGGTCGGGCCGCTGGGCCACGCCCTTCTGCCAACTGTCATTCAGGTTGTAAACGGCCGGCTCCACCGAGAGCTTGTCGGTGGGCAGCAGTTCCACCCCGTGCCACGCGGCGAAATCGGACCGCAGCAGTCCTTTCAAAACGCTCTGCTTCACGCTCACGTCATTCCGCGCCAGGAGCAGGTCCGCCTTGATCTTGGCCACCTGCGACTCGGCGAGTTTTTCCTCGAGCGGCGCGAGCGTGCCGACTTCCACCTTGCGTTTGGTCTCGTTGAAAAATTGCTGGTTCAATTCGAGCGACTTCTCCTGCACCTTCACGTTCTCGCGCGTGAACACCAGATCGTAGTAGGCCTGCTCCACCTTCGTCACCACGTCCATGATGAGGAACTGCACGCCCAGCTCGGAGATTTTCACGTTCTGCCGGTTGACCTTGATCGTGGTGCGGCCCTGGTCCGTCCAGAAATTCTTCAGCAGCGGCTGGCGCACCGAGAGCAGCGTCACCCCGTCGTTGAAGTTCGTGTGAAAGCCGCTGTTGACGGCCTTGATGTTGTGGAAATTGCCCAGGAGCGAAATGGTCATGCCGCTGGGGGTGAGGCCCCTCAACCCGCTGTTCACGCTCTCGGTCCGGGTCGAGTTCAAGGAGAACGGGATGCCGATGTCCGAGATGCCGCCCGCTTCGCGCGTGATGTTCTGGCGGCTGACCTCGCTGGTGAAGACCGGATCGTAATAACCGTAGGACGCATCGAGTGTGAACCGGAAAATCTCCGGGTTATAGCGCTCGATCTGGATGTCGATGTTGTTCTTCAACGCCTCCTGGATGCAGTCCTCCAGCGACAGGGAGCGACTGGCGGGAGGCGGGGTGTTTTGGCCGGCGGCACTGAGGACGAGCCACGGCATGATCAACCAGAGGTATTTTGACAATCGCATGACGGCGGAGAGTGCGGCAATCCCGGCGGTTCGTCAAACATTCGTCCGGGCCGGGTCGTCAGGGCCGGGCTGCCGCTGGTTTGAAGCGCCCGGCACGGCCCACGCTTCCACCCCTTCCCCACTCATCCGTGTCCAGCCGCGGATAAAACCTCCCCCTCATCGTTTGCCCTGATCCGGCGCGGGCGAACTGGCCGGACTCTGGCTCAACTGCCGCACGCCGTCGAAAACGTATTGCAGGCCGGATAAGCTCGTGCACACGGCCGCCGCGAGGGACCACCAGTGGAGTGCGGTCGACGGCCATTTCAGGAGCGCCCAGGACACCGCGATCATTTGCAGCACCGTCGCGATCTTGCCGACCACGCGCGGACGCACCACCACCTTGCCGCAGACCAGATGAATCACGATGATGCCCAGCAGCGTGATCGCGTCGCGGCTGAGGATCGTGACCGAGAGCCAGAGCGGGAAGCGGTCCAGATGCTGCCCGTCATGAAAACTCAGCAGGACGATGCCGGTGATGAGCAGCAGCTTGTCGGCGATGGGATCGAGGATCGCGCCCAGTTCGCTGCGCTGATGGTAACGGCGCGCGATGTAGCCATCCACGCCGTCACTGACCGCCGCGAGCACGAAACAGACGATGGCCAGCATCCGGTAAAGCTCCCCGCCGCCATCCACGTAGATCAGAAATTCGAGGACAAAAAACGGCACCAGCAGAATGCGGATGATGGTGATTTTATTGGCCGTGGTCATTCCTAGGCCGGAGTGTTGGCCCAACGTGCCCCAAGGTCAATCTCCCCGTCGCTGCTCCGCCCGGTCGAACGGCCCACCCCTGGGAGCGCCGGCATCCTGCGGCACGTCGCGGTGGGGCGAACGCGAACACTCCGGCCAGATGCCGGCCCTCCCGCCCAATGAATGTTCGGCCTTGGATGTTGGATGTTTCCGCCTTCCGCTTTTCCCCCTCCCCTCTCACCCATCCAGCGGACTGCGCACCCCGATCCCCGGCTTCGCCATCACATGCGTATAAATCTGCGTCGTCGTCACATCCTTGTGGCCCAGCAAATCCTGCAACGTACGGATGTCATAGCCATTTTCCAGCAAGTGCGTGGCGAACGAATGGCGGAACGTATGCGGCGTCACCGTCTTGCTCACCCCGGCGGCCGTCGCCGCCGCCTTCACCGCCCGCTGCACATTCACCTCATGCAAATGATGCCGGCACACCACCCCGCTGTCCCGCTCTCTGATGGTCGAAGGCGCCGGAAACACAAACTGCCAGCACCACTCCCGATTCGCATTTTGATACTTCCGGGCCAGCGCATGGGGCAGTGAAACCCGGCCCAGGCCAGCCTCCAAATCCTTCCGGTGCATCCCTCGCACCCGCTCCAGATGCAGTTGCAGCGCGGGTTTCAGAATCTCCGGCAACATCGTCATCCGATCCTTGAACCCTTTCCCATCGTGAATCGTGATTTCGTTCCGCCCAAAATCCACGTCCTTCACGCGCAGCCGCAGACACTCCAGCAGCCTCATGCCCGTCCCATAGAGCAACTGGCAGATCAACTGATGCTCCGGGGCCACCGCCGCCAGCACCCGGCGCACCTCGTCCTTCGTCAACACCGCCGGCAGCTTCCGCCCGCGCGTCGGACGCTCGATCCTCCCGATCGCTCCCAGCTCCATGACCAGCACCTCGCGGTACAAAAACGAGATCGCGTTCAAGGCCTGGTTCTGGGTGGCCGCCGCCACGTTCCGCTCCACCGCCAGATGCGAGAGGTACGCCTGCACCTCCGCCGCGTGCATCTCGCGAGGATGCCGCTTCTGGTGAAACAGGATGAATCCCTTGATCCAGTGCCAGTAGGCCGACTCCGTGCGATGGCTGAAATGCCCGAATCGCATCACCTCCCGCAACTGCTCCCGCAGCTTCAATTTGGGATTCGGCAGGAATTTTTCTTTTGTCGCTTTTTCCATTTCAATAATGCCTGGCAGATTTTCACAAAATCCGCTCTGGACAAGTACAAAACCCGCTTCTAGGATCGTCGTGACTGAAAG
>CANMZY010000396.1:0-3506 GCA_947502425.1 Verrucomicrobiales bacterium | reverse complement strand
GGCGCGTTCCGTTCCGGGTTCAAGGCCACGACGCCTTTCGACACGGTGCCATCGGCGAACGAGTGGCATCATCTCGCGTGGACCTGCACGGGCGAGGCCGATGGCGCGCTGCGCGTGTATGTGGATGGGGAACTCAATGTCGAACGCCCGATGCGCGTGACCCTGCTGCCGCAGTTGCAGGTGCGCGTCGGCGCGTCCGGTGAGGTGGACCGGCAGTTGTGGTCGCCGCGCAAAGGTTTTTCCGGCGCCATCGCGCGGGTGCGGATTCACGACGTAGCCTTGACGCAATCCGAACTGCGCGAAGGTGCGGGACTGCGGGACGCGTTCGCTTCCTCGCCGCGTCCCGGTGCCACCACGGACGCGCTGCAAGTCGTCTTGCGCTGGCAACGCGGCACCGCCGAGGCCGCGAGCTTTGCGGTTTACTCGGGCACGAATCGCGTCGCCGTCGAGCGCGGTGACAAGGTTCTCGTTACGACTGCCAACCCGCAAAGTGAGCCGGTGTCGTTGCAAGTGGGCGCGACGTGGTTCTGGCGCGTGGCGCAATTGGACAAGTCTGGAAAAGTCCTGACTCCCGGCGTGGTCTGGTCCTTCACGGCTGATGCCGGCTTGTCTGCGGAGCCGCAGCCGCGCAGTCACGATGGCAACTTGCCCGCCACCACGAAGCAACTCGCCTGGCGTCCCGGAAAATACGCTGTGCGCCAGCATGTGTTCTTCGGCACGAACTCCGCCGACGTGGCGCAGACCGCGCGTCCCGCCGCCGAGTTGGCCGCGACCGCGAACAGCTTCGCTCCGCCCACGCCGCTCGCACCCGGCACGCGCTATTACTGGCGCGTCGATTCCGACAACGGCGCGCAGCCGCTCTCCCGCGGACCGGTGTGGAGTTTTCGCACGCAGGATGCGCCGGTGCCGAAGGACGTGACGTTCTTCGTCGGCTCGGACACGCACTACGGTCGCGAGAACAACGCCGCTATCAATCGCCGCGTCATCGACGAGATGAACGCGCTGCCCGGCACGCCGTTGCCGTCGTCCGTCGGTGGTGGTTTCGTGCGCACCCCGCGCGGCGTGGTGCTCAACGGTGATTTGCTGGACGAGGGTTTCGTGAAAGACACCGCCCCCGCGCACTGGGCCGAGTTCTGCCGCGACTACGGACTGACGGGCCGCGACGGCCGGCTGTGCTTTCCTGTCTATGAAGGTTTTGGCAATCACGACGGCGGGCCGACGAAAAGTATTCCGCGCGCCGGCATCAAGGAGCGCAACCGTGGCCGCGTGGGCGTGAAGAGCGTTTCCGAAAACGGCCTGCACTACGCGTGGGACTGGGACCACGTCCATCTCGCGCAACTGAACTTATTCGGCGGCTCCGGCCCGGCGGATGTCAAAGGCGTGAACGGGGTGGAGCACGATCCGCAAGCGTCCCTGGAATTTCTGAGGAAGGATCTCGCAGACCACGTCGGCAACAGCGGTCGTCCCATTATTGTGTTTCAACATTTCGCCTGGTTCGGCGGCATGTCCGACTGGTGGCACCCCGAAGCCAAGGAGCGATTCTACGACGTGGTGAAGAATTACAAGGTGGCCGCGCTCATCAACGGCCACTCGCATGGCGGGGCCTTCATCCCGTGGCATGACCTGCTCACGATTCACGACGGCTCGACCGCGCGCGGCGAAAGCGACACGGGCGACTTCATGGTCGTGCGCGTGACGGAGAAGGAACTCACCGTCATCCAGCGCAAGCTCGGCGAATGGGGCATGGCCCGCCGCCAGTTGCTCGGCAAACCCACCACCGAGCCGAAACCTTGAACAAGATGCGCACTGCTCTTGTTCCCTCATGGCTCGCGTTCATGCTGCTCCTCGCGAGCGGCGTGGGAGCCCAGACGGTGCTCGTCCAGCCGTATGTTCAGCCGGGCGACCGTTCCACGCTCGACGGTGCCGATGCGGCGTCACTCCTTTGGCTGACCGATCAGAAACTGGGTGAGTTCACCGTCGAGTTCGGCGTGACGAACTTGCCGGCTCGATTCGCGAAACCCGTCCGCGTGTCCCTCGACTTCGCGCCACCGCAACCAAAGGTCGTCAAAAAAGCCACTGACGCGGCCAATGAAGACGAGCCGGCCAAGGCAACCGCCACCAAGGCCACACCAGAAGCCGCGCAGCATTATTTCAAATACACCGCCGCGCTCACGAACCTGCCGCTCGACAGCGTCGTCACCTACCGCGTGAAGCTCGGCACGAATCTGGTGCGGGAGGGTTCGTTCCACACCCGCGCGAGCGCCGCGAATCCCATCCGCTTCGTGATGGCCGGCGACCTCGCCAACGGCAAGCCACAGCAAAATGCGATCGCCTTCCAGATCAGCCGCGCCCAACCGCAGTTCGTCGTGGTGCTCGGCGACATCGTTTACCCGATTGGCCGCGTGAGTCAGTACCTGGATCACTTCTGGAGCACCTACAATCAGCCGACGTTCATCGGGCCGTCCAACGGCGCGCCGCTCATGGCTTCGATCCCGTTCTACGCGGCCATTGGCAATCACGATGTGGACACGCACAACCTCGTCGAGATTTCCGACGCGCTGGGCGCGTATCATTTCTTCCGCGCCCCGCCCAGCGGGCCGGGGGAAGGCCCGTGGAGCACGCCCATCGGAAAAAGTCCCGCAGCCACCACTTTTCGCGGCGCTGTCGGCGACAGCTACCCGAACCTCGGGTTCTACTCGTTCGACTCCGGCCCGGCGCATTTCCTCATACTGGACACGAGCGGCTACGTGAATCTGGAGAACCCGAAATTGCGCGCGTGGATCGAACGCGACCTCCGCGGCAGCCGGGCGCGCTGGAAATTTGTTTGCACGCACAATCCACTCTTTCACAGCGCGCGCGATCACTACACGGAACAGAAGACCCGTTTCCTCGCGCCGCTCCTGGAAAATTGCGGCGTGGACATGGTCTTCTCCGGACACGTCCACAACTATCAGCGCAGCGTGCCGCTCCGCTTCACGCCCAATCCGCCGAAGCGACTGCCCGGCGGTTACGTCAACGGCGACTTCCAACTCGACCAAGCTTACGACGGCATCACGAATACCCGGCCGAACGGCATCATCCACATCGTGACCGGCGGTGGTGGCGCCTCGCTCTACGGCGGTGACCTGAAAAAGAACGCGGTGTATTTTAAAACCAACGCACCAGGAAATTGGGTGCCATTCACTGCGAAGTTCATCGCTGACCGTCACTCGTTCGTGGTCGTGGATCTGACTGCGAATTCACTCCTGTTGCGGACCATAGACCACAAGGGCTCGGAATTCGACCGGGTCCGGCTCACGAAACCCTGACTCGTCTTGCAACCGGCCGCCTGGGCGAAGAGGGCAAACTTAAGTCAGATTTTCCCCGCGCCGAACACCACCCGATACGGGCGTGATGAGCCGTTGAACCGCGGAGCGTCCAGAAAGCAAATTCCTATCAATTATTTTTCCGCCGGCCTGACCAGCAGGTCGCCGGTGGGGTGTGCCCCACCACGGCCACAGTCTCTC
>CANMZY010000395.1:0-3513 GCA_947502425.1 Verrucomicrobiales bacterium | reverse complement strand
AGCGGGATGTTCTTTTGCATCCCCATTGTAAAAGCAGAATGTAAATACGTTGTACATTCAAAAACATTACATTGTCATCTTGCTTCAATGGCAGTGGGGCCGGGGTGAGGGCGAGCAATCCCACCACACTTTCTTACGCCGCTCGCGAGAATGCGCCGTTCACTTCCGGCCCAGCAGCATCATCCCGGCCTTGGCCGCGTGCCAGGCGAACATTCTCAGGAGAAATATTTTCCCGGCGGCCCGGATGAGCGGACGCAGGTCGGGATCGAGCAGGAAGATGGTGAGGATGTTGACGGAGGGAATGTCGTGCGCGCGGCGGCGGAAGTCGCGGTGGCCGATTTTTTCAGATGGTTGTCGCTGTCGTAGGAGAAGTGGGAGACGGGAATATCCAGGTGGCGCGCCTCGGCGACGGCGAACAGGCGGAGGTTGATCTCGTATTCGGGCCAGGTCTGGAAACTGGTGGAGAGATTGTTGATGCCCTGGCGCAGATAAGGCAGCAGGCTGGCTCGGAAAACCGTGGAGTTGGCGTCGCCAAACATGCTGCTGCCAATCCGCATCCGGGCGAGGCACGCGCCTTTCTCCCGCAGGTTGCGCGCGGCGGCGAATTCCGCGCGCGTGCGGTTGATGCTGCTCCAGTAATCGTGCAGCACGCCGGTGCGGATGATCTCGCCCCGGTCGTCAATCGGCAGCGAGTTGCCGCAGGCCAGCCCGACGGTCGGCTCGTGGTGCAGCACGGCCAACAAGGCGGTGAGCGCGCCGTCGAGAATCGGGTCGTCCGCCAGTTGCAGCTTGAGAAATTTCCCTGTGCCGAGCGAGAGCGCGAGCAGCCAGTTTTCCGGCGCGGAGATCGTTTTGGAAAGGGGAAATATTTTGAGGTTCAGCCGGTCCCGCCACGATTCCAGAACTTTCAGCGAGTCGTCCATGCTGCCGTTGTTGACCGCCACGACTTCGAGGTGGGCGATGTTCTGGCGGCGGATGGACTCGAGCGTGCGTCCGAGCAGCGCGGCTTTGTTATAGACTGGGATGCAGACGGACAGGCCGCCTTTGGTTTCGGACATTTTAATTGGCGTAGCGGATTTTGGAAAACCGCCCCGAACCGACAAGGCGAAAATTCGCCGTCACTCGGAAAGCGCCGTGCCCTGTTTCGCCCGCTGCTCCTGGAAAAAACTGCGCAGCAGCGCGCGGCACTCGTCGGCGCGCACGCCGCCGGTGATTTCGCAGCGGTGGTTGAGCGTGGGCCATTGCAGTAGGTTCAGCGCGCCGCCCGCCGCGCCGCCCTTTTCGTCCGGCGCGCCGAAGACCACCCGCGCCAGCCGCACATGCACCAGCGCCCCGGCGCACATCGGGCAAGGCTCCTTCGTCACGTAGAGCGTGCAGTCGGTCAGCCGCCAGTCGCCCGCGACCGCCTCAGCCTGCGTCACGGCCAGCATCTCGGCGTGGGCGGTGGCGTCCTTGAGCAACTCCACCTGGTTGCCGGCCCGCGCGATGACCCGCCCCGCGCGCACCACCACCGCGCCGACCGGCACCTCGCCGGCCTCATAGGCCTTCACCGCCTGGCGCAACGCCTCGCCCATGAAGTGATGATCGCTCTGCAAATCGATGACCGGTTCGTCCATGCGCGCAGGGTAACGAAGGGGGAAACTCTCAACAACCAACATTCAACGCGCCACGTCCAAGGCAACGCCCCGCTCGGCGCGCACATTGAAGGTTCGATGTTGAGCTTTGAATGTTGAATGTTTCCCAATGCTCAAACCGCCGGCGGCTCTTCACCGCGCTCGGCGAACCACTGGCGAAGAAAGACCAGATCACCCGCGTCTTTCGCGCGGTGCGTCACGGACTTCATCCGCCAGAGCAGGCGCGGCGACGCGAACGGAATCGGCACGCCGTCCAGTTCGCGCACGACCACGTCCTTGGCGGCCTCCGCGTAATCGATCCCGCCCGCCGAACGCATCAGGTCCACGAGGATTTCGCCGCCCACGTGGATGACGTTGTATAGTTGCAGCTCACCCGGCTGCAGTTCGCGCCCGGCTGCAGTTCGCGCCCGGCGTTGTCGGGCAGGGTGGAAAGGGCGGAGAAAACTTTGGCCTCGTTCTCGAGGTCGGCGGCCACGATCAAATCCACGCCCATCGTCAGGCGGTTGTAGTTGGCCGCGCGAATGGCGAATCCGTCGACGACAACGTATTTGGCGCGCGCTGGTTCAATTCGCGGCACAAATCCCGCAAATTTTCCACCGTCGGCTCGCGCGATTCTAGCTCTTGGGACGGGCCATCATCTGCCATAGCCATTGATCCGCTTCTTCGTGGGTTTTGAAACGATACACGCCGGGCCGGACACGCAAACCACCGAACGCCTTCTGCCAGGCGATGGCCTCGGCCTTCGTGCCGTTGACCAGCGACAACGCATCCGGCGTTTTGGTGCGTTTGCCCACGAAGCGGTCAATCTTTTCTTCGACGTTGATGAACGGTTGTTTCACAACGTGGCCAGCATAGGTGTCCCCGCCCAGCATGGCAAGCGGACGGTCACGCGAGAATGTCACGCACCACATTTCCTGACACGTCCGTCAGCCGGTAATCGCGGCCGGAGTAGCGGTAGGTGAGCTTTTCGTGATCAAGCCCCATCAGGTGCAGGATCGTCGCGTGGAAGTCGTGGACGTGGACGCGGTCTTGCACCGCCGTGCAGCCAAACTCGTCGGTGGCCCCGTGGCTGAAACCGCGCTTCACCCCGCCGCCGGCCAGCCAGTTGGTGTAGCCGTAATGATTATGGTCGCGGCCCTTCGCGCCTTCGGAGGTCGGGGCGCGGCCAAACTCTCCGCCCCAGACGAGGAGCGTCTCGTCGAACAGCCCGCGCGCCTTCAAATCGTAAATCAGCGCGGCGATGCCCTGGTCGCAGGCTTTCGCGAGCCTCGCGTGTCCGTCCACGATGTTCTCATGACCGGTGTCCCAGGCGATGTCGTAGCCGTCGATCGAGAGGGAAAGCTGCACGACGCGCACGCCCTGCTCGATCAGCCGGCGCGCGATGAGACAGCCCTTGGCAAATTCACTGTCGCCGTAGAGGTCGCGGGTGGCCTTGGATTCCTGGCTGACATCGAAGACCTCGGGCACGGAGAACTGCATCCGAAAGGCCATCTCCATCGCGGCGATGCCGGCCTCGAGATCCTGGTCGCGTTCCAGGCGCGCGAGGTGGGTTTGATTGAGCTGCCCGAGGAGATCGACCTGCCGGCGCTGCTCGGCGGTCGAGAGGCGGGAGTTTTTCAAATCGCGCATTACGGCATCGGGCTTCATCTCGGCGATGTTCACGTAGCTACCGGCGTAGGCGCCGGGGAGGAAGGCGTTGCCCCAGTTCGCCAGCGTGCCACGCGGCTGGGCGCGCGGAGACATGGCGACGAAGCCCGGCAGATTTTGATTCTCCGTGCCGAGGCCATAGACGAGCCACGAGCCCATGCTCGGCCGGTTCGGCTGCAACGCGCCGACGTTCATCATCATCATCGCCCCGGCGTGCTCGGGGATGTCCGTG
>CANMZY010000394.1:0-3515 GCA_947502425.1 Verrucomicrobiales bacterium | reverse complement strand
CGTCTCCGCCGCCGGCCAGAAGGCGAAGCTGGAGGTCACGATCCAGAGCGCCACGCCGCCGGAGATTCGTTTCGTGCGCGACATCGAGCCGGTGCTCAGCAAGGTCGGCTGCAACGCCGGCACCTGCCACGGCTCCGCCAATGGCAAGAACGGATTCAAACTTTCGCTGCGCGGCTACGACCCCGAGTTCGATTTCCAGGCGCTGGTCAACGACCTCTCCGGCCGGCGCATCAACCGCGTGAACGTCGAGCAAAGCCTCATGCTCCTCAAGCCCACCGCCGAGGTGCCGCATGAAGGACGCCAGGCCATCAAGCCCGGTTCGCGCGAGCACGAACTTCTGCGCGGCTGGATCGTGGGGGGCATGCAAACCGAAACCCTCAAGGAAGGCCGCGCCGTAAAACTGGAAGTGATCCCCGCCGACATCGAGATGGACCTGGCGGGCCGCCTCCAGCAAATCCTCGTCGTCGCCACCTACCCCGACGGCACCACGCGCGAGGTCACCCGGGACGCCGTGTTTTCCAGCAGCAACGGCGAAGTCGCGGAGGTGAAGGACGGTCTCGTCAAATCTCTCCGCCGCGGCGAGGCCGCCGTGCTCATCCGTTACGAGGGCCTTTACGCGACCAAGCTCGTCACCGTCATGGGCGACCGCACCGGCTACCAATGGGCCGCCTCGCCGGTGCACAACTACCTCGACACCCACGTCCACGCCAAGCTCCAGCGCATGAAGACGCTGCCCTCCGAGCTTTGCACTGACGCCGAATTCATCCGCCGCCTCTCGCTCGACCTCACCGGCCAGCCGCCGAAATCCGACCGGGTCCGCGCTTTCATCGCCGATCCTACGCCAGCCAGGGAGAAGCGCGAAAAACTGATCGACGAACTGCTCGGCAACGATGACTACGTGGATTTCTGGTCGAACCGCTGGGCCGATCTCCTGCAATGCAACGGCGAGGCGCTTGGCCAGAAGGGCGTCTGGGTTTATCGCAGCTGGATCAAGAAGCAGGTCGCCGACAACACGCCTTACGACCAGTTGGTCCGCTCTATTTTGCTGGCCGAGGGCAGTACCTACCAGAATCCGGCGGCAAATTATTTCCGCGTGCTCAAGGAGCCGGGCAAGATCACCGAGGACGTGAGCCAGACCTTTCTCGGCACCCGCTTCAACTGCAACAAATGCCACGATCACCCGTTTGAGCGCTGGACGCAGAACCAGTATTACGAGTTCGGCGCGCACTTCGCCCGCATCGCTTCAAAGAAGGGATCCCTCCCTGGGGAGGAAGTTATTTACCGCAGCTACACCGGCGGTGAGGTGAAACATCTCAAGACCGAGATGGTGGTCAGCGCCAAGGTTCCGTTCGGCACAGCGCGCGCCCTCGCCGCCGACGAGGACCGCCGCGAGCCGTTCGTCGAGTGGATGACTTCGAAGGAAAATCCGCTCTTCGCGAAGTCGATGGCCAACCGCATGTGGAGCTACTTTTTCGGGCGCGGCATCATTGACCCGGTAGACGACATCCGCGCTAGCAATCCCGCGAGCAACCCGGCCCTGCTCGACGCGCTCACGGAAGATTTCGTCAAGAGCGGCTTCGACCTCCGCAAGCTGATCCGGACCATCTGCCAGTCGCGCACCTACCAGCTCTCGGTCGCGAGCAACCAGTGGAACGAGGACGACAAGATCAATTTCTCCCACGCCCGCCCGCGCCGGTTGAGCGCCGAGCAGTTGCTCGACGCCGTGGGTATGGCCACCGGCAGCCGCCCGAAATTCAGCGGCATGCCCGAAGGCACACGCGCCGTGCAACTGCCCGACGGCAACGTGGCCGGGAATGATTTCCTCACGCTCTTCGGACGGCCCAAGCGCCAGTCCGCCTGCGAATGTGAGCGCAGCAGCAACATGACCCTGTCCCACGCGCTCAACATGATCAACGGTGCGACGCTCGGAGACGCCATCACCGCGCCGAACAACCGCCTCGCCAAACTCGTCGAGTCGGAGAAGGACGATGCGAAGATCGTCCAGGAAATTTATTTTTCGTGCCTGAACCGTCCGCCCACGCCCACCGAAATTGCCGCCGTCGAACTCTCGAAGGCGACCTCGCCGACGAACCGTCTGGAAATCGTGCAGGACCTGACCTGGGCCTTGATCAACAGCCCGGCGTTTATTTTCAACCGATGACAACCCCCAACCACAGGAGTCTCTATGATTAGCATACCAGGACAATCTGGCAGCACCTGCGACGGCTTCAGCCGCCGCGAGTTCTTGCGCGTCGGCGGCGCGGGCATGCTCGGCATCACCCTTGCCGACATTCTTCGGCTGCAGGCGCAGGCCAATCCGGTGGATGCACCCAAGAACAAGGCCGGCTGGGGCAAGGCCAAATCCGTCGTCTTCATTTTCCTGCAAGGCGGGCCGAGCCACATCGACATCTGGGATCCGAAACCGGACGCGCCGTCGAACGTGCATGGCGATTTCAAGCCGCTCAAATCAAACGTCCCCGGCATCTGGCTCACCGAGGTCATGCCGAAGCTCGCCCGGCAGATGGACAAAGCCACGCTCATCCGCTCGGTGAGCTACACGCCCGCTGGCCTCTTCAATCACACCGCCGCGCATTACCAGATGATGACCGGCTACACGCCCGACCGCGTCTCGCCCTCCGGCCAGTTGGAGCCGCCCGCACCGAACGATTATCCGCATGCCGGCTCCCAGATCGCGCGCCTCCGGCCGCCCGAGGTGCCGATGCTCCCGTTCGTCCTGCTCCCGCGTCCGACGCAGGAGAGCAATATCATCGGCAAGGGCAGCACTGCGGGATTTCTTGGCGCGGCCTACGACCCCTATCAATTTTTCCAAGACCCCTCGAAGGAAATCAAACTCGACGACCTCACCATGCGGAAGGAAGTGAACAAGGAGCGCCTCGAGCGTCGCGCCACCCTGCTGCAAAAGGTCAACGCCGCCATGCCGGAAATGGAAAAGGCCGTCGGCAGCTACGCGCTCGATTCCTATTATCACAAGGCCTTCGACCTCGTTTCCTCCGGCCGCGCCCGCAACGCCTTCGATCTCACTAAGGAACCGGACAAACTGCGCGACCAGTACGGACGTCACACTTTTGGCCAGGGCTGTCTGCTCGCGCGCCGTCTCATCGAGGCCGGCACCCGCTTCGTGCAGATGAACTGGCCCGCCGTCGCCAACGGTGATCCCAAGGTGGACGCCTTCGACACGCACGCCGCGAACTTCGGCCCGCTGCGCGATCTGCATTGCCCGAAACTCGACAGCGGTCTGGCGGCATTTCTGGAAGACATGGATCAACGCGGCCTGTTGAAGGAAACGCTCGTTGTTGCCATCGGCGAATTCGGCCGCTCGCCCCGTCTCGGCGTCAGCACCAGCGGCAACAGCAACGGCCCCGACGGTCGCGACCACTGGCCGTATTGCTACACCGCGCTCGTCGCCGGCGCGGGCGTTTCGCGCGGCGCGCTCTACGGCAAATCCGACGCCACCGCGTCGTCCCCCGTCGAGAATCCGGTGCATCCGACGCAAC